>NZ_JAPVZW010000004.1:0-172192 GCF_041432595.1 Streptococcus sp. 27098_8_86 | reverse complement strand
CTCACAGAAGTCTTGTTTTTACTAACAACATCCATCTGACTCTGAATACGATCATTCGCAGATTCCAACCGTCTTATCTTATCCTCATAAGTACGTATATCCAAACGGATCCAACGAATTTGCGCATGACAATTCGCAATAGCACTATCGTATCGTCCCATACATAAACTCCTCCACTTTTTCTCTAATTATATCAAAAATTCTGATGTTTTACCATAAGGATTGGGAAAGTACCCTAAAAATAAAAGCAAGTCAAATGACTCGCTTTTACTCACTGATAAGTTTGATACGATAACCATCTCGGCTGGTGAAGTAGTTGTACTCATCCACTCCGACAACCGATTCTGTGAAGCTACTCTTAATGGATACAACATTCTGGTCTTGGAAACGAATACCAATACAGCCTGCAGGCACATTGACCTTCAGAATCTTATCCACTTCCATATAGCCGTTAACGATCTGACGAAGCTCACCCATAAAGATGAAGTGGAGTCCAACTGTCCCTCCTTTGTGTAGGAGAGCCTTAAAGGCATCCTCTGTCATCTTAAGATTCATAAGCTTGCTGAGGGCTTGTGCTTCTGGAATCAAGATGTAGATAGGGTAATCCAAATCAGCTGGCGTGCGCGCATCCACTTCAGACTGCATATCCATAAAGAAACCAGGGATTTCCTCGCCCACAAATACTTGGTCGAACAGCCCTTCCGACTGATGGTAGTTTCCTGTTGGATCCACCAAGAACTTTTTAATGTGACTAGGCACTTTTTCTAAGCCTGTCAGAAGCGCTGCTTCGCCATATTCTAGCTGCTGCATAGTATCATAGAGAAGCTCAAAGTAGCCGTCTCGTTTTGGCACAAAGCCAACCGGGTGTGTACTTTCTTTGTCAAAACCAATTGGCAACTCGCCTCTTTGCCACATATCCTGAACTTCCTCGTGATCTTCAAAGAAACTCGTAGAAATCTTACTTGGCAACATAGGTACTGCTTCTGGACGTAAGCCTTGCCAGTCCTGATTCATCGATTGGATTTCTGCTGTTAAGTGAGAAAGACGGTCTATATCGTCTTTTCCTTCTATCGGCAGATAGACTTGTAACTCTAGAACTTCTTCCTGTTTCACCTGAGCACGGCCGACAATTTCCTGGCCAGGCAGGGCATCACGTCCCATAACCGTCCGAAGCGCTCCTTCTTCTACTAAGTAAAAGCTCAAAGCATTGGGAATCGTCGAACTCATCCGTAAACGCAAGCTACTAGCGCTGAGTACGGTTATCAGAGTATAAATACCCAGACTAGCTCCTTCACGTAGGAGCTGGTTGACAGCTGACTCAATGATCTCCTCTAATGGGCTTTCCCGTACTGAGTCATAGCCATCAAAGAAGTTGAGAAAAACAGGGAGAGCTTGACCTGTCTTTTGCTCATACTGTAACAGACTAGACACTCCAGCCTCTGTAAAGAGGGCTTTCCGCTCTTTCATAAGACTATCCAGACGTTTCAGATACTTGAGGAGCTTTTCTTCCTCATCTAGTCGAACCAGATCCGCCACATGTGGCAACTCTATAATTGGTAAGAGACCATTCGTCCCAAAATCAAAAAGGTTAAACTGAACTTGCTCAGGCGTATTTCTACGAGCCAGATTCATGAGGATAGTTTGAAGAGCTGTTGATTTTCCAAAGCCAGGGGCCCCATATAAGACGGTATTGCCCAACTCCTCAATATCAAAGTGGTAGACCTCCTGCTTTTGAGCACTTGGTAGATCCAGCATGCCTAGTGGAATGGAGAGTTGACGTGGGGTTGTCCACTCTGCTTGACGGTCAATCGCCTCTCCTACTAGCTCCTCTCCAAGAGGTGGTAACCATGGCTTTTCAGGGAGGATGACTTGCAGACGCTCCGTTTCCTTATTGATATAATCAATCACAGCTTCAAGTTCTGTCTCCTGCTCTTGTGTCTCTTCAACCGAGTAATCCCCGTCATTTCCGTCAATCAATAGTTCGCTCTGCCCTAGTTGATTCACTAACCAAATCCGTTCATCTACTTGATTATCTTCATCACTATAAGGCTGGTAATCCGCTCCACTCCACGCTGACTGGAAGAGTTCATAGATTTCATTGTTTCCGACCTGAAGATAAGCACGACCAGGCTGAGTGATACTAGCCGCATCTGGGGTTTTGATAATCTCATTTGAGTCTGAAGGATCGGCAACCTTGAGCGCCAGCTTAAAGCGAGAATTAGACCAGATCTGCTCATCCACCACTCCAGATGGCTTTTGAGTCGCAAGGATCAGGTGAACCCCTAGGGAACGTCCGATACGTGCCGTGGAGACGAGTTCTGCCATAAACTCTGGTTCATTTTGCTTCAACTCCGCAAACTCATCTGAGATCAGAAAAAGATGAGGTAAAGGCTCTGTCGGATAGGTCTTTTTCTCCTCTGGATCGCTAAGTGCCTTCCCTTTTTTATAGAGCTTGGTATAGCCATTGATATGGTTGACACCGAATTTCCCAAAGAGACGCTGACGCTTTTGAAGTTCAGCACGAATACTCTTCAGCGCACGATCCGTCCCAGCTCCATCCAAGTTGGTAATAGCACCCATCAAGTGAGGCAGCTTAGAAAAGAGATTGGCCATTCCTCCCCCTTTGAAGTCAATCGGAAGAAATCCAACATCTTCTGGCGCAAAGTTAACAGCTAGAGACAGAATATAGCTCTGCACAATTTCAGACTTACCAGAGCCGGTAGTCCCTGCAACTAGTCCGTGTGGACCATGGGCACGCTCATGAAGGTTGAGCAGCACAATATCATCCTTCCCTCGAACACCTAGAGGTACAGCGAGAGACTTAGATGCATCCGCCGCCCGCCAGCGTTTCTCCACATCCAATTCCTCGACCTGCTTAACACCGTAGAGTTCCATAAAGGAAATCGTATCTGGAATCGAGTTTTTCTCCACTTCGATATGATTGAGATTGGCCAAACGGTAAATCGCTTCTTCAAGTTTTCCATTTTGAGGCAGACGATTAGGCTTAAAGTCCTGGTTGACATAGATATGATGATTATTGACGAACTTGGCTGTTTCTCCATTTTGGTAATCAACCACTGCCGTCACCGTCTCAGGCAACATATTGAGACTTTCCTTACCCCAGATAACCGTCACTCCATACTGGGTCATATCCTCTGCCAGAAATTCATTGAGCCCATGTCCTGACAGCCATGACTCATCCAAAATCGTCAAGACATAGTGCGGCGAGAAGATTTGCTCCTGCTTTTGTTCCCGAACGCCCTGACGACGCTTGACTAACATCTGGTAAAAAGAGGTCAAGACCATGTCCCTGGTCTGGTCATCATGAATAAGTCCCCGTAAATTGAGACTCCGCATTTGCGCATGAGGCAACCAGCGCCATTCTCGCCAGTGATTCTCGTATTCCTCTTGGGAGACCAAGGTCACAAACTCTACATCATGATAGGAATGGAGCGCCGCAATCTGAAACAACAGCGTTTGAACTGCTACTCGTAAGACAGGAGCTACTCCCGCTAATCCCAAAGCCTGATCACGTAGAGAGAGAACAATAGGCGCATCCTCTAATTTTATATGAGGTTGTACCAGTTTTTTCTCGACAAAGCGGCTCCAGTCTTCCTTGCGATTGGTTGGTTGAAAACGTAAGGAATAACTAGAATCAATCGCTCCAGTTCCCAAATGAACCTTTAGAAAGTCATCATTTGTCACCATCTTCTCATAAATCCGTGGGTTGTAACTTTCTACTAAATCCACTAATTCATCCACTGATGGAAAATTATATGTCAAGGCTTTCTTTTGTTCCGCCTTTAGACGACTCAATTGGCTTCCTGTCTCTAAGAGATACTCTTGATAATCATCGTTTCTTTTCTGATTCTTCTCTTTGACTTCCTTTTTATTGGTAAAATAGCTCGATACTGAAAATCCAGCTGTCAAGAGACTGGCACTGGCCATTCCCATCATAAGCAAGGCATTTCCCTGCATAAAGACACTAGAGGCTCCGCTAATCACCACCATTCCAACAGGCGGTACGATCGCACGCCATAGCTCACCACGTCTAAGTTTTTCTTCTGGCGCTGGTGAATTGATTTCCACCTTATCCTTAGGCTCTTTTAGATAAATGCGTGGACTTCTACGATAATTAGGAAACTCATGTGGAAACTCAGCTTGATAAGGTTCTTCAAACAAATGATCAGATTGGATAGTGTACTGTCTGCTCAAGGGCAGGAAATGGATCTGATGTTCTCGAAATGTGAAAAGAAAGCAGTCCACCACCAAAACATCCCCTACCTGAATAGAGGCATCAACTTCCTCTAGAATTTGTCCATTTAGATAAACCTTAGCTCCATTAGATGATCCAGAGAGATGATAGGTATTCTCCTTAACCTTCAGGTAAAGGAGAGCTTGACTTTCAAGGCAAACATCTGCTTTCTTCTCCTTAGAAAAGAGTAAGTCCTTCTTAGGATAGGTAAAGGAATGAATCTGAATCTGTTCATGTGGAATGGCTACCAGACTTTCCTCCTCCTGACCAGTCCAAGGGATTCCGTCCTTTTCAAGGCCACTTTCAGTAATTGAGATATGACTTTCTCCAATATTGATTGAGGAGGCCCTTTCGGTCAACTCTTTGTACTCAAAGCATTCTTTAAACGAAAACACATGCCAAAGAATCTCTTCATCTGACAGCTTTTGACTCCAAGTCGCTTGTTTGCCCTTAGTTGCCATTTTTAGTCTCCTTTGATGTACTATTTGCCTTTGAACTTCCGTTTAATTGTTCCTGTAACTTATCAATTTCTTTTTGATACTTTTCAAGGAGTTCTCGCTTTTTCGCTCCGCTCATCGTACTGTCTGTATTGACCTGATCATAGAGCTTCGTATAAGCATGAAGAATATACTGAATGTCCCCAATATTTTGAGCAATATCAAGTGCTTTTTCAAGTTCCCCACGGCCAATATATACCCAATAAGAAAGAGTATTCTCACTAGATTTCTGTGACAAGTTTCTAGATACCGCTTCCTTTTGTTCTTGAGTAAGATTGTCTAACTCTAACGAGCTAGCCGCAAGTGTATACTGGACTCCCTTCGGAAGACTATTTGGAGCTTCTGACTTAAGACCTTCTACCACTGCAGTATAATCCTTGGCAATGTAACTCGTCTCAGCCTGAATGATTTTATCCTGCTTAGGCACCACATAAAAAGCATAAATACCTGTTGCAATCCCCATCGCAACTGTTACAATTGCGAGTCCTAAAGAACCCCATTTAAACAATTGATAGTTCCTTTTCGAGACAAACAGTTTTTCCTTTTGACGCTTCTCTTCTTGGATACGAGCCTGCTCACTAATGAGATGGTCCACTTCATCAAAAGTCTCCGCTTTAAAAAGAGTTTCCGCAAAAGCATTTTTTACCATCGTAAGACTATCAATTAACTCTTCAAAGTTGAGCTTAGGTTGTAAAATGAACACAGCTAAAGCCTTATATTGCTTTAACAAGTCCTCTTTCATGAGCGAAAAAGGAACCACACTATCTGTCATCCCTCTATGTCCTAAAAGGACACTTTCCCCGCTCACAAACAGATTATCTGGGTGAATAAAGGGTTTCATAGGCTGATCGACAGTTTCTTTTAAGAATTGTAACTTTTGAAAAAGATGAAGGCGCTCTAAGATTTCTTTATTTTCAACAGCTTCTCGAATCGACTGATAACCTGCTGGAATTTGGTAAGAAAGACGGACGACCTCTTCTGCCTCCTCTTTCACTGCTCCTTGAGCTAAATGTGCCGTGCTTTCTAAAAAGAATCGATACTGCTTCATCCGATTCAGTTGAAATTGATTAGCGGATAACTTAATCTCTAGTTCACCAGCCTCTTTCGACCGCTTGGATTGGATACTTGTCTCTTGTACTTTCATTTTTTTCTCCCTACAATTTCTAATTGATCTCCGTTTCCTAAAGGAAAGTCCGCTATCTGGTCATCATCATAAAAGACAATTGATTTATTAGTCACTTGAAGATCAAAGTGACTTGGTAGCTCTTGGTTCATCATTGAAAATGACTCACATATCAGCTCTTTTACTCTCTTGAATGAAACCTGTGTCGGAAGTTTCAAATCATATATTTGGTCTCTCCATTTTATACCAACCGTAATTGTCTTCATCACACACTCTCCTTCTTAAAACGAAGCACTTTTGAGTACTTCCTACCTAGCCAAACACCTAGATAGGTCACTCCAAGTAGACCTATCCCAAATCCTAAAATAGATAGCCAAGTAGGTAGCGAAGTGTTAGAGGTGCTCTCTCCAGTCAAAATTGCTTCATCTGCTCTATAATCTGATTGAAACAAGCCACGCGTCACCTTATCCTGACTCTGAAAACTATTAGTATCTTTAGTCCCGGTAAAAAGAGAGGACTGCGCTTGATGAACATTCTCTTGCTGTGCTTTTTGTAGCTGTTTTTCTTTCTTTACACTATCTTCTAAAAATAATTCAGGAATATTCTTAGACTTAGTAGTCTGAGGACTGTTCCCTCGATCATAGATGGTTTGATTATTAATTTCAAGCCTTCCATCATCTGCTCGGACATCACCTGAGTTAAGAAAAAGACACAACAATAATAGACTAAAAATGACTTGAACCTTCTTCATAAATCTCCTTCCCCACTTTGTAAAGATAGCTTTATTATACTACAAATCACACCATCTCACAAGAAAACAAAAAGGATCCTTACGGATCCTTACCTTGATTATTTCTTTCTTGTAAAGAGATTGAGACTAACTCCGATTCCTACAAATAATAAGAGTAGAAGAATCGTTACAATGCTTAAGCTACCACCGACCAAGAGATAACTAAAGCCGTTTTCAATATTTTGTAACGGAGATAGTCGATATAAGAAATTAAGGAAACTTCCTGATTGAGTTGCCACTCCCAAAATAGGAGTTAGTAGGAGATAAAAACCTAAGAGAGATGCCGATACAATATAAGTCGGATACGGAGCTTTTTTCAAGCCGTAAGATAGCGTCAAAATCAAGCTTGCCATTAACATAAAGCTATAAATGAACCACAATAATCCATTAGCTGCTGTTGCTACTCCTATTGTAACTCCTGAAAACAAAATCGAACCAACAGTAGCTGTTATGATTGTCGGTAAGAAACTTTGAAGTTTCAAGTCCCACTTTTTCGTTGTCAAAAGATCAGTTTCTTCCCTTCCCTGTCTATCTTTAACAAAGCGTCCAATCGTCATAGCTATCACAAAAGAAATAACCGATAACAACAAGGTCATATAATAGGGGATGATGGAAATGTGACTAGCTGCCTGTATCTTACCTTCTGTGACTTTTGTAGTAATTGGATCGGATAAGAAATTAAACACTTGCTTGTTATCAGCACCTCCACTTTTCGCATTGGCAAGCACCTTTCCAAACTGTTCTGCATAAGAGGTATTTTTCTCAACTGTACCACTTGTTTCCTTCACACTCTGATTCAGACTGGAAAGGACACCATCTGCAGACTTTTGAACCGACTCTGTTGTCTCGTTTAACTGTTGGATTTGTGGTGAGATATCTCGTACCTGAGCAGCTCCATCAGCTGTAGTTTGTGCAGCTTTTTTAGAACTATCTCGTAAGCTATCGTATTGAGACAAAAGTGACTTCACTTCTTCTTCCAGCTTAGAGGTATCCATCTTATCTGGTTGTGGATTTTGATCATTGACAACTGATTCATAAGCAAGTTTCTCAGAATCTTTCCACTGATTATGAGCCTCATCTAAGACCTTCTGCATCTCCCCATACCAGGTATTTAAGGCAGAAGCTTGCTTAACAAGCAAATCTGAGTCTGGGAGAGACTGATACACTTGACGAAGGGTGTCTTTTTTAGGATTCTCTTTTTCACCTAGAATATCTGTCACATCCTTTAATTGCTGATCTACCTGTTTGTATAAATTATCTCCTGTAAGCCGATACTTCGTAACTAAAACATCCGATATTTTTGAAGCCTGTTCGTCGTCAGTTAGATTATTGTAGAGACTATATACAGAATCTGGACTAGCCTTTTGTACGAGAGTACCACTTGATAGCGTGCCTGCAAATTGATTGATATCTAAACTTGCCCCTGGTGATGCAAATAGAGTAACGATTTGTTGGGCAGTAAGGTCTAAGTTTTGGAAGTTTTTCAGAATCGCAGGTAAATCCTCAGCCAAAGTGTCATACTTACCATTAAAGACAGATAACTGAGCACTAGCTTGAACTGAACTTCCATCTGTCCAACTATAACCTACTTGGTTATAGGAATTCTTTTTCACATCATCAGATAAATTCCACTTTATCTGACCACTAATCGTGACACTCACCTTTTTAGGAAGTGTCGCATAGCTTGGTTGACTGACTTTTGGTGAAGTAGTTGGCGTTGATGCCGCACTTTCACTTGTAGAAGTGGAATTTGTAGATGTTGCTGCATCACTTGCATCCGCATTTGAAGTACTTGATCCCCCTAAGTCCGAAGAGGCGACAGGAGTAGTTGATGCCGTTCTTTCATTGACAAATGTGACTTGAATTGTATTTCCTGATACTGCAGCTGTCACATGATAACCTGTATCTTTTAACTGTTGACGGATAGAAGCTTCAATTGAATCTTTCGTCACACCTTCCAGTTCAAGATTCCCCATCTTTGCACCATCGATGTTCAATTGGACTGTCTGACTACCAGTTGACGGGTCAAATTCTAGAGTTTGGTGAATGGGATAGGTCACTGGACTAGTAACAGTAGCCGCTGAGGACAGATACTTAAAGGTTGTATTTTGTCCTAAAGAGCCACCCAACTCGCTACTGTAGTTAGAGACAATTTTCAGTGCATTACGATAAGTTGTAGCCTCATCTGATGAGATCAATTTATCTTGCTCTAATTTAGCAATGAGAGCACTCAAATCTCCAGATGAAATCATCGGTAAGCGACTAGCAATTGCCTCAATATACTTCTTAGGGAGTTTGCTTCGATTTTCCGGCTTCGTCATTAAGTTCAAAATAGCCGAGCGAATATCTTTATCAGTAGCTGTCTGATCACTTAAATCCTTAGAGCCATAATAAGTCTCTGCAATGGTCTCCCTGAGTGCTCTAAGATCCGCTACTTCTTTTTCTAAAGAAGTAATTTTTGCCTCTAAGTTCCCCTTGACCTTACTTTGTGCAGTTTTATACTCCCCCGCCTTAGCTTTGAAATCTGCCATAAAGGAACCGGTTACCGTATTGGAAGACTGCAATTCTTTTAATTTAGCATTCCCGACAGTGTAAAGAGCATTATATAAGTCAGAATAATGCTTCTGATCATCTGTCCATTGTTTTTCCAAGGCAGCCTTATCTTTTTCAGATTGCACCTTATATTGGTCGGTTGACTTTTCAAGACGAGTATTAGCTTCTTTTGAAAAATTATTCACAGATTTTGTTGTAGACTCAAGGGCTTTCCAAGAAGCACCTAAAGAGTTGTTGTTCGATTCCATGCTGCTTGCGACTGATTTAACAAAAGCTTCTTGTTGGGTCTTAAAGAGTTCATTATCCGTCTTCAGACTATTTGCAATGGATTGAGTACTTCTAAATGAATCTGGTAGGGTCGAAAATGGAGCTTGAATATTTGAAATGATGAACGTATTTTGAGACAACTCTGTAGTTGCCATCTGATTCACATTCGTCTGTGCATCTGAAAGATTCCGAATGATGCTCGAAAAATACATCCGAAGCACCCGTTGATTAAATCCTTGTAAGACTGTATTAACTTGACTGTGGACAGCCTGATTAGCATGTTCGTTTTGCCCTTCGCGAATCTGGTAAGAAACAGTGGCTTTTTCTGGAGAAACACTCTCTAAGCTCAACAATTTCTCAGAAAAGTCTGACGGAAGAGTAATAACTGCATCAAACTGACCAGACTTCAATCCTGCTTCAGCCACGCTACGATTGGTTGTCTCCCAGTTATTCTCTGTATCCTGATTAATTAAAGTGACAAAATCCGAACCTAAATTATAATCAGTATTTTCAAACCTTGCACCTTTATCTTCATTCACAAGCGCATATTGAACCTTAGCAGTTTGCTTGTTCTCACTTGAATAGTGAAGGCTCTGATCCTTTAATGCGAAATAAACAAGAGAACCTGATAGCAAGGATACGCATGCTACTGCAGTTAAAATTTTTAAGTATCGTTTTTCTTTATGAGGACTATTCATTATTCCCTTTTCCACTTATAACTAGCAAAAAATGACGCCCCTTTAGAAGCGCCATTCACCGATGATTAATTCAAGCCAAATGAAGTTGCATCCTGACGGTCACGCTCAGCAACAGTATCTGCATATTGATTCAATTGTGCATGGATACTTTCAAGAAGTTGTTCCATTTGAGTTACGTTTACTGATAATTGTTGAAATTGTTCCAAGTAAGATTGGAAAGCCGCACCTTGCCATTGTCCTTGAAGACGACCATTTGCGCTTGAAACTTTGTTAATAGCATCTTTCAATTGTTCAGAAGCATTTGTATAAGTTTGTGCTTCAGACTTTAACTGTTCTGGGGTCAACGAAATTGCTGGCATATCATTATTCTCCTTTTTTGACTTGGTTATCTTCTCGATAACCTTATAGTCAATATTATATCACAAACTCGTCAGATTGCAAGTGTTTTTTAGAATTTTGATTCAACTTTATAAATCGATTGAATACTTCCCACTATTTGATGTGTACAATCAAGCATGTCAAATCTTTCAATATAAAAATACTAGGTTATAAAGCATTTCATTGTAGATTATTGTATCAATTACTGAACTCCTACTTCCATCGACCATGTTGGTGATATCAGAAAATCAAAAAAGGCTGAATATCAAGCCTTTTGTAAAGCCTGAAACGGTGGGCTTTATCATTTCTTCTCCAACAGTTCTACAACCTCAATCTACCTCAAATTCATGAACAGTATCTCTATTTCTCCTGAACTCTTGATAGGACTCCCAAAACTTCTCCTCGTTTGGGAGTTCTTTTTCTTTGGAGAATCTCTCTTCTTGATAAACTTGAACTAAATCCTGAACTTCTGGAGCTTTCAAATCTTTTCTCTTCTCAAAATAATCTTTGAAAAACTCTACATCATATAAGTTTTTCTTGTCTAGTTCTGTCTCTTTCACTTCTATTCCTGCAAATTGGAAATAAACATGCTTTTGCTTAGGATTGACATTTAATCCAAATAGTTTTGCTTTTTTTACCAGATTTTCTAAGTTATCAACCTTAGGTAAAAGAAATTCCATAAGCTCTTCCATTTTCCTTTTGGCAAAGTAATTCTTGAAAAATTCTTCTGTGTAAGCTTGCTTGCGATTGAGTTTATTACCACGCACCACTTGTCTCATAGTTGAGTCCGTCATAAAAAAGGTGGCATGCTTGTGACTGAAATCCATCTTCACATGTAGTAATGGAGCGTTATTTTTGAAATCCTCAAAATCGGTAGAATTTTCCATCAAAAAATAGAGTCGTTGCTTAAGTTCATACTTGTGATTGGTCTTACGATAAACTTTATACTGTTGGTAAGAATAGCGATTATCGATAATTTTTGCACCTGCAATTTTAGAAAATCTATCTGAAATCATGCGAAGATTTCGTTCGACTTTATAATTCCAGTTTAGTTTTTTGTCCGAATTGTTATCAATCGAATTAACAATGATATGATTATGGAGGTGATTTTTATCAACGTGAGTCGCAACGATAAAACGAAATTTGCCACCGGTTAACTCTTTCATTGTCTCATAGCCGATCTGATTGATTTGTTCAGGAGTGAGATGATCCTCTGGAGAAAAAGACTGAATGATATGATGGGCATGAATTTTTCGTTGCTTTTCCTCTAACCTAGCATGCCGAAAATTATAAAGCGTATCATTTCTGATAAAAATTTCATGATACATCTGCACCATCTCATCATAGCTAGGAAAATCCAGAAAATTTCTCATGCCATAGTCCGATACCAATGCAAGATTCTTGGTCTTATCAGGATTAAGAATATACTTGATAATTTTTCTGCGATAACTCTTTCCGTGAATGGCAAAATGCTTAGTGATGACCATAAAACTCCCTCAACTTTTTTGCTTGAACACTAAACTCTTTCTCTACCTCACTTATCAAGTCATCGATTCCCTTTTTCAAGTCTTGCAATTCTTCACTTGAAATCAACTGAGATTGATTGACACTTCGGGCAATCTGGTTAATATTGTTGCCAATCCTCTTCAACTCAAACACCAAATCTTGATAAGCAGTTGTATCAATGGTGATGAAATTCATACCAGGGTCAAGTAGGGTTCGTCGAGCATACTCTGAAAAAGATTGACAACCGCTTTGGTCGATACAATGTTTCAACTGACTCAATTCGCTATCAGAAAGGAAAACTTTCTTTAGATTGGTTCGGTAACGATTTTCCATGTGCCTACCTCATGTATTTTTTACGGAAGTCTTGACTAAGAGGAATTGAGTTCCCTATTTCTTGAATCAATTCCTGCACACAGGTTAAGAGAATGGATACATGTTCTTGGGTGACTTGATGTTCTGCCCTTGATAAGATTAAAATCTCATAAACATCACGACTGATTTGTTCCAGCTTTTGAGATTGCCAGAAGGTGAACCACTTTTCAGCAGTCATTTCTAACTCGTTCTCCAGTAACTTGTTTCTGGCAAATGAAGAAAAGTGTTCAAATCCTTTATTTTTCATCATTATGTCAATCATTTCTAATTCATTTGCGGTCAAATTAATCTCTTTGCGAATATCTCTGTATTGTTCTGACATACTACTTCCTCACTTTTATCTATTGTCGGATAATTCCCGACCCCGTGTCAGCCGCGGGAAACTTATAAAAACAAAATCTATCGTCTTGTAAGGCTTTGCGAGCTCAGATATTGTGTCCACAATATCCCAAAAATCATATCGCAGCCTATCAAAACCTTCTAGTTTTGACAGCCAACGATAAGATAACTTGGTGACTTCGCCCCCAAACCCCCATAGAAAAATCTTAACTAGATTTCTACATGCTTAGAAAAGTATAGCAGAGGATAATTGGAGAAGTTATCACAGAGAAATGAGAGAACGAAAAAAGAGAGTCTCGGCTCTCTGTGCTGTCTCTATGTATATTAGAACTTATTATTTTGGGTTCTACTCATCAAAATTATTCTATTCAACTAATATTATATCCTTTATGTTTTTTAAACTCACATTTGAAATTTCTGAATCTGAAAACAATTCAAATTTATACTTGATAAACATAGCACTACCATCACTATGTGTAGACATGATAATCTGGTATTCTGGCAAAGCATGCCTTAATAAGTCAATTAAAGCATATACATTCATTGAATCCATATCTTGAATAGGATCATCAATCGTCAGTAATTTAAAATCTTTCGAAATCTTAAATGTTGTATTTAATGCTAAAGTAAAAGCAAATGAGATAACGGCTATTTGCCCCGAACTTAGTTGATACATTACATCCTGCTCACTGTTGCTATTTGCTATGAACCTAATATTAGAATTATTTTGAGTAGTTAATAGAACTCCCATTCCCTGTTGATAATTTTGTAATATTTTTGCTGTGTAGATATAAAATGGAAGTTTCAATTTTTCAATCATTTGTACTTGATATTCTTTAATGTTATTATTTAATTTCTTGATACGTTGTTGAAGATAATTCACTGTTTTATCAATTATATGAAGGCGTTTATCAAGCAAATTCAATAATGTTAATTGTTGTATCTCAAACTGATTGATAATATAATCTCTTTTCTTACTTATGTCCTCTATAGTACATTTTTTAAATATTTTTTCATCAGATGCAAAATATCTATCAAATAAATTTTGTGGATCTGAACTTTTAGAAAAGTCAAATTCTATTTTTGAACTAATATCTTCTAAAAATATTGAAATTTTATCTCGATTCACTTGAAATTGATGCAGGCTAATCGGTAATCTTTGAAAATCCAATTGAAATGCTTTTATTTCATCATTGCGTAATACTGAATATTTTTCTAAAAGTCTTTCAAAATCAGCTTCTCTAGACTTAATTCTTATAAAAGAATTATAGACTTCTTTTGGCAATAATAATCTTTTCTGCAGTGAATCAGTTAATTCCTTTTTTAACCTTTCAAAATCTTCAATCATAACACTTGATTCAAATGGTATAGGAGAAATACTTGAAGTCTCTGATACTAGATTATTAAAAACATCAGGAAAATCATAACTACTTATTGAACGTATCTCCTTCAAAAAATCTTTTGGGAGAACAAAGAGTTTTTCTTGCTCAATTTCAATCTGACTTTTTATAGCCATTATCAACTGATGTAATTCTTGGACAAAATTTGCAATATCTACTTCAAGTGTGGATAAATTTTTTCGAAATTGCTGAGTAGTTTCTTCGTAAGCCATTAGTAGTTGCTCACTCTCAATCCAATCATAACCGCAAAATAAACATTTTGAATTATGTTCCTCATTATGTTCTTTTAGACGACTTCTTATTTCAAGTAATTTGTTAATCGAAGTTGTCCCTTCATTCAATTGTTTCTTTTTTATTACCCAATTTGTAAATTTCAGTTTAAACTGTTCAAACCATATCTTACCAAATTCCCATCCAGAAAAATTATTTAGAGAATTTTCTATTGCTTCTATATTAATTTCATCAATTTCCACCTCAAGTAAACGTGCTAAAATTGTGCCTTGTTCAAATAATTTGCTATCATCTTCCAGCGACTCTAGTCGTTCAATATAATTTTTTAACAAGAAATATGAATAATTTTTTTCGTTTGAAATTAGCCTTTGGTTTTGTCTAATAAAATCTATATTTTCTTGATCCTCGAAAATTTTTCTAAACATCAAGAACTCAATAAAATCACTATTTTCTCGCACCTCCCGCTCAAATAGTTCACTCTGTTGTCTCAACAAGTAATCCTTAGGAGAAAATGAAATTCGAAATTTTTGTAGCTTCTCAACTTCCTGCAGATAGCTATTCAAACTTACCTCTGATAATTCATCGTTAAAAACAATCACCTCTCTATTAAATGGGAAATCAATATCAGTCCTAAGTGATAGCCTAGAATAAGGGATTTTATTAGCAGTTGAAAGATTTTGAAATTTCTTTTTTTCAGTTTCTAAATCTTTTTTATTGGAGACTAAAGTTTTTTTCAACTCTTCTAGTTTATTTTTTCTACTCACATAAGATCCAATGTTTAATAAAAAATTTAACTGCTCTTTTCTATCTTTTTCCTTTTGTTTTAAATAATAAGCAGTTTCATCCTGTTGAATATAATGGAATAAATCAAATGTATCACACAAACTATAATCCTCTGACTCATATCCTAAAAACACAGCAATTTCTTTTTGAATATCCTTCTCATCCCAAGCATCTATAGTTTCAACATCTTCAATATCTGTAAACTCCTCTTCTGAGTTTAACTTCATGTTTCGTTTAAAATATGAGAATGAATGCTGAGGGACATTTTTACTGTCAGACATACTACTGCTTTTATAACGACTAGAGACAGTTAAAGTCTTACCTTCATTATTAACCAACATCAACTTAATCAGTGTATCGTCACTAGGATTGTTTTGAAAGTATGGTGAACTAAAACTACTTCTTCCATCAGTATACTCTGACTCTGTGATTCGACGTATTTTTCCAGTTAAGGATAATTCTATGGCATCAAAAATTGTAGTCTTTCCAAATCCATTTGGACCAACAAATAAGGTGACGTTATCTTGAAAGTTAATAACTTTGGTACCTTTTATATTTTTAAAGTTTTTTATCAATATCTTTTGAATTCTCATGGTAATAGTTCTCCTATTTGTAACAATTCAGAGACGTTTTCATCTTCAAGAGTAATATTTTTGAGAGAGGATGATAGCTCCTCATTTGAAACACCATCGTAGAACATCAATAATCTGTTATCCAATTTATCCATATTGTCATAATACTGTTTTTCTATACTTTGGTATATATCATCTCTCTCAGGGAGAGTGAAAAATGGTAATTTTACTCCAGTTTCCATTGCCATAAAATATGAATCACTAAAAAACATATTTTCTTCAAAATTATTAATATCAGATTCCAAGTAGCTATATAATACGTCATTAGTAGATTTATCTTGCAAATCTGATATCCCCTTTAGGGTATATAATAAAACAAACTTTCTAAAGTAATAATAGTCCTCTTCAATCAATAAAATTGATTTTTGAATTTTATCGTCTTCAAATGCTTCCTTCAAATTATCAACTTCTACCAAAATAAACAAAGAGGTATTTTTCTTTATATTCTCGTGCTCAGATATTTTTGACTGTCTTTCAAATTTATCTATTATTTGTGATGTTTTATCATTTTCAAAAAAATCATGCAACTCTTCTTGACTATATTGACTAACTATAAAATACTCAGATTTTAATTGATTAGTATATAAATTAAAATCTGTATCTACACAATCAAAATGATTATGTTTTAACAAATTTACAATGATGTTTTTCATACTACTCCTCTGAAATTCTTAACTCTCTTTCAAGAGCTGTATCAATTTTAATAAACTCCATATTAGCGTTAAAAATACTATTTTTTATACCAGTATCCCATTCTTCTTTATATCGAATATTCTCAGGTACATCTGATAATTCATCAATCCTCGAATCAATAGAAATATCATTTATTGATCTATTAATCAAAAAATCATGATTGAAAGTTGCTTTTAAAAACTCTGAATTATTTATAATTTCTTTAATTGTTTTAGCAATCTTGCCAGGTCTATTCTGGATATCTATCAAAGAAACTCTGTAACTTTTATCATTACTATCTAAATAATTATAACCTTCAAATGAAAAACTTTTAGTTTTTTCTAGTAACAGATAAAATATATTTTCTAAAGAAGTAATAGGAAATAACTCCAGAATATTTTCGTCTGATGTTTTATCAGGTAAAATCATCTTTACAAACTTATAAAATTCATCTTTAGGCATAGATAGTAATTTTTTTATTATCTTATCCATTTGAATGAAATCATCTTCACAGATATCATCTGCATAACCTTGGTGATACTGCTCCCAGCTATAAATTAACTTATTTTTTAATTCAAATATTTTATCTTTAGGGAATGCATTTTTAATAATTGCAATTATATCTTTAAAATATATTTCTGGATAAGCGGAATTATTATGAGATTTTCCTATACTGTGGTCTAATAAAGAGCTTACATATCTGAGATATACTTGATTAATGTGTGAATCGTTATCTTTCAACCGATTATTTTCTAGCTGTAAAATTTCTTGTATTTCAGCTAGACAGTAGTCTCTAATTGTGTCATGATTACCATCTTGAGAAAGTGGACAATAATAAATATCGTTTTTTTTATTGTATGGATATAGTTGAATACATGAATTATTATCAGTATATTTTTTTCTGCGACCGTCTTTCTTTAAATACTCATACCGAGGTAAATTGAAATCTGTTATTGCTACAATAACGTGTAAGTATCTTGAATCAGGACTAACTTCTACAGCTAGTATGTGTCCTTGCCCATCAAATTGATGGATTTGAAATCCTTCCTCATCAATTATTTCTTTCCAAATCTTTTGATTACTTCTCTTATCCTCAACCTCACAATATTTTCTTGTTTGTATCTTAAAAAGAGTTGAATATTGTTCCCTTGACGTACCATCTATGTATGCCTTTACTTGATGCCTAGATATAACTTTGTCGTTGTTATCAACAATATCAAAATCTTCAGCATTTTCATATCTAATCACATAATTCTCATAATTAGGCACCTGATCATCAATACATTTTTTCAATTGTCTTAACGCTACTAAAAATCCTACTTTCCCTTGATGGATATATCCACTCCAGCTAGGAGTAGCGTTTCTATTCTGTTCAACACTAGAGCTAGACAATTTTAACCTCCTGTTATTCTTTAAAAATTGATAAAATTTAACTCATATATTAAAAGTTCATGCTTACTTGTAACTTTTTAACTTCTTTTCTCCCACCTTCAACATCTCTTTCTCCACTTGATTCCATTCTCCAAATAGTAAGTCTTGAAGGAGAATTGCTGCTGATGTTGTATTTTCTTTTGAATCATATACGCAACTTCTATCTCGTTGGTAAATTTGAATTCTTTCAAAGATAGCCAGTTCTTCCAATTGTCGTGTATTATCAACTAGATGATTTACAATGAAATCATGATGTTCTTTTGGAGTTGCGCGTGCTTGATTTGGATTGACAGCGTACAGTTCTTCGTATCGGATAAGGGTGCTCAGATAGGACAGCTTAGGCTTTGTCGCAATCAAGGCTAATTGTACTTCATATCCCTTATTTTTCAAGAGTTGTGCCGTTTTCTTTGGAACATCAATTGTTCGTAAAGTTCCCTCGATCAAAAGATTGTATCCCAAATGACTCAATTCAGTTACTAAAGACTCTACCATTTTACCTGCAAAATCTTTGGTGTATTCAACGCTATCTTTGCCATATTCTTGCTGCAGTTCTAAATAGTGTGGATGTTGAGAGCGAAAACTATCGCCATCTATGATAACAATATTTCCTTGAAATTCTTTCTGTTTAATACGATGAATTGTAGTCTTACCGGCACCACTTTGCCCTCCAAGCAAAATCGCTATAGGTTGTTTACTGGACTTTTTTCCTCTTATCAGAGAACGAAGATTCCGTGCTAGAGCATGTTTGAATTCACTATCGGTATAATCTTGGATTCCCATTAGGCTACCATCCGTTTTTCAGATATCTCTAACATACGTTCAATTCCATCCAAATAGCCGCTATATCTCTCTATTTCATCAAAAGTTTCTACTAAATAGATATTCGTATGAATCAAGTCAGATAGATCATCACTCATTAAAATCCAAGGATTAGATTCATCATCAATGCTAATTCCCCGATTATCTTGATAACGATAGAGTCGAGATAATAGATTCGCACCTCTTTCTTTCACAATTTCAATTTTTAAAGTTAATTCATAATCTTCAACAGGATTGAGCATTTTATCTTCTCCTACAATATCGACATAAGATACATTAAACTTCTGGCAAATGATGTCTATTAGTTCCGTAGAAACTGAACTCGTTCCATTTTCATATCGACTCAGACTATTACGTGAAATACCTACAATCCGTGCAAATTCGGGTTGGGTTAAGTCATGTGTTTTACGTAAGGATTTTATGTTCTTTCCAATCATAGCAAACTCCTTTATTTTTATAATTCCATTATAGCATAAAAAAGCATAACGCACCAATTTTGGTGCGCTGCTTCTTATTATGGCTTCAAGCTATAATAAAAAGGAGAACAATTGAATATTGTTCTCTCCTTAGATAAATATTTATTGTTGTATTCATTTTTCCGATACGCAAACGATATCTACAAATACATTTACATCTATGTGCCTTTTTAGGATTTTTTTGATGTCAAAATTGCCTTTATCTACAAAGACAAAATGCTTGTGAAATAGCTTAAAATCAAGGATTTTCACCCTTTTTTTCTTTGTAGCAACACTACACACTCCACATGATGCGTTTGCGGAAATAAGTCAACCGGCTGGACTTTCTTCAACTCATATCCCAATTCTTGGTAGAGTTTGATATCACGCGCCATGGTCGCAACATTACAGGAAATATAGGCAATGCGTTCAGCACCTGTTTGGCTACTTGCATTGATAAAGCTTTCTGTGAGTCCTTTTCTTGGTGGATCCACTAGGATAAGGCTTGGTTGAATTCCATCTTTGAGCCAATTCTTCATAGCATTTTCAGCTGTATCACAGACATAGTGGGCGTTTGAAATATTGTTCAGTTGGGCATTCTTCTTGCTATTCTCAACTGCTTCTGGAATAACTTCAACACCATAAACTTCTTTGACATGTTTGGCAACAGAGAGGCCAATCGTTCCGATACCAGAATAGGCATCAATAACCACATCATCTTCTCTTAACTCTGCAAAGTCAATGGCTGTTTGATAGAGCTTTTCAGCCATTTCAGTATTGACCTGGTAAAAAGCTGGTCCAGCGATTTGGTAGTCATTTCCCAACATCTGGTCAGTGATAAAGTCTTGTCCATAAAAGGTGCGCCATTCCTTACCAAAAATCGCATTGGTGTTCTGGTCGTTGATATTTTGCATGACAGAAACAATCTCTGGGAACTGCTTGATTAGTTGTTCAATCAATTGCTCCACTCGGAAAATCTTCGGACGAGTTGTCACCAAAATGACCATGATTTGTCCTGAGTAGTGACCTCTACGTACCACAAGATTACGAATCAAGCCAGATTGTTCCTTTTCATCATAAGGTTTTAAATCATAACGACGGAGCAAGTCGCGTAGGGCTACTACTACCTCGTCAATCACAGGATCTTGGATAAAGAAATCTTCCAGTGGCATGAGGTCGTGAGAATTCTTACGGAAAAATCCAGTTTCTAAGACACCATTAACACGACGAACAGGAACCTGCGCCTTATTTCGATACTTGACTGGATTTTCCATACCCAAAGTTTCAGCAACTTCTGCATCTGCAATTCCAGCAATCTTGTATAGACTGTCTTTGACTTGCTTGGTTTTAAACTTGAGCTGTTCTGGATAAGCAAGATGACCTAAATCAGCGATACCTGAACGCAGGTAAGCCAAATCTAGATCTTGATTACGGTGTGGAGATTGCGTAAGGTATTCTTCAACCTTCCCAAAGCCAATCTTTTTATTGACCTTGAGGACACGCATAAGAATTTTTTCACTCGGTAAAGCATTCTCTACAAAAAATACCAACCCATCCACCTTGGCAACTCCTGCGCCTTCATGGGTCAAATCAACAATTTCAACTTCTACAATATCATTTTTCTTTAACATTTTCTTCTCTTTCTATTGACCGACAAAAAAGACGGCAACGTTACGGTTACCATCTATTATACCATGATTTTTCTTAAGAACCAAAACTCTTGAAGAAGTTGACAATGGCTTGCCAGAGGGAGCTTAGGAAATTGCCGCCGTCCTCTAGCGCCTTATCAGCATCAAAGTTAAGATTGATATTTTTAAAACTGTCGCCAGCTTGTGAAACAATACTTTGTTTAAGGTCATTCAGGGTTTTAGTGAAGTCTGCATTGCTGAGGATATCACTCTTCGATAGATTCAAAGCAAAATTGATAATGATATTGATTTGGTTTCCTGTTATAACCTGATCCAGTTTATAATTTTTTAAGGTATCTTCAACGATTTTACGGACATCTTCCTCCGTCAGATTTCCCTTGCTTTCTTTAGCTTTGGCGAGTCCTGACTTGATATCAGCTAGGGCAACGTTTAATTTATTAGCATCATAGCCTGACTTGTCCTTGTTTTCAGCATTGATATCTGACAAAGCCTTCAACTCTTCTTGAGCCAACTCTTTGTTGGCTTGTGGCACCTTGGCTCCATTAGCTTCAAGTGAATAGTAAATCCCTGCTAAGGCACTCTCACCTGTAACTGGAATGGGTGCTGCTACAGTGATTTTGGCGTGTTCCACACCCAAAGTTACGGCCGCATTGCGGTACATATCCTGCGTCACCTTAGTGATGTTTTCTGGTGTTTCAATCTTAACCTCAAGTGGCGACTTGTCACCGAGCTTTTGGATCTTGGCTGATGAATACAACTGTAAACTAGAGTCATTGGCCACATTCATGATTTTAGAATAGACATCAGGTGTCATAGTCTTGAGTTCTTTTGTGTCAGATGAGGCATTGTAGCCTAATTTTTTTAAAGTTTGATTTTTTTGGTCTTCAGACAATGAAGAACCTAGGACATATTCAGGTTGGACATAGGTTTCATCGATAACTTTTTGAACATCTGTTGCTGCATGGACGCTATTCATAGCTGTTACTGCCCACAAGACCGCAGCACTAGTCAGAAAGAGTTTCTTTCTCATAGGGAATTTCCTCCTTTACCTTTCTAGAGTAATATATCTATCTTAAAGAAAACTTATAACAAAAACATCTGGGCTAGCCAGATGTCGAAAAGAGAGTGAAACATTTGATGATGTAAAGGTTGAGTTGCACCTGTCTAGAATAATAATAGTTTCCTCCATTTACATAGAGTTCGGCTCCATGAAAAATGGAAATGGGATGAACATAACTATAAGTCTTTCCAGTGGTATTGCCAAGCAAGGGAGCAACAGTATCACGAGAGTACTGTTTGGCCAGTGCTAGGGTGTTTTCCTTACCATTTTGGGCAATAAAATCGATATAAGCAGGTCCAAAATTATAGGCTTGGACAGCTGTCCAAACATCTACCCCCTTCTTCTGGGCCAGATAAAGATTATCTGTCAGAGTTTGAATGCCTTGCCGAATGCTAGAGGCATTATCATTGATAGTGTTGGTGGAACCACTTGCAGATTCACTAGACTGCATAACATCGCCTTCTTTTCCTTTTGTTTCAGTATAAATCATAGCGAGCACAAGCTCTTCGTTTGCTGGGGTGTCTTTTTCACTCAAGATTTCTCGCACCATGGGTTGATAGGTCATGACTTGCTTGACATCCTGGTGGACGCGGTAAGCTTTATAGCCCGCAAAAAGGAAGACTGCTAGTACAAGCACTCTTCGAATTCGTTTAAACATTATTTACTTTGGATATCCTCGATATTTTTGATTAAGATAGAGTAGGTTCCATTGTCGTTTTGGATAAACTCAACAGACTCGGCGTCTTGATAGACGTTATTGGGAACGATGAGCTCAATTCCATTTGACAAGGAGAGTTTTTGGTTTTCAAATTTCTTTAATTGGCGACTGGCATCAATTTCATCAAATTGAACAGGCTCTGGTACAGCTTCCTTGACTTGATCAATAAAGCTCAAACGAGCCGTCAGATTGTTGTCAAAAAGGTCGTTAGCCAATTTCTCAGGAGATAATTCATTGCTTTCTTCTAAGTTATTGAAAATCGCTGATTTGACCTTAGATTGAAATTGAAAATCATCTGTATTAAAAGATTCAGCAATCCTCTGAGCTGTTTTTTCCAGTTCTTTGATAGATTTCTTAGGAGAAATCTTAGGAGCGACAGCAAGAAGATTATCTGAAAAATAGTTCAAAAAAGTCCCATTGTACTTGATTCGTTTTTCAATCAGATGGTACTTGCGACTCTGAAGATTGACCACCAAGGCCTCGTCAGCTCCTGTTCCAAATCCAGGCAGGTTATTCTGAGTTAGCTTGATTGGATTATCAACTTCTCCTCCGAGGTGGGTCAAGGTCTCCCGCAGAGCAATTCGCAAGAAAGCGAAATGTTCTACACCTTCTTTAGAAAATTGCACAAAAATCAAGTCATTGGTCTTGAGATTTTCTGAAATGCCGAACTCCTCTTTCCAGAGATTAGCCAGCGTTACTGATGTCTCCAACAAATCGTCTGTGATGTGATTGAAGAAGGGATTTTCTTCTTCGAAAATCCCAGTCTTAGCTTCATCTGAATATACACGTTCAATTTTTTTACGCAGATATTCTTCGATTTTTGGAGTAATATTGAGAAATTTATCCGCTAGGAACAGCTCGGTATCATCCGGACTGAACTGATGGATAATAGCTTTCTTAATATAAATGTCCATAAAAGTTTTAGTCCTCGTATAATGGGAAGGCATCTGTCAATTCTTTGACTGCACTTCTCACTTCTTCTAAGACAGCCTCATTTTCTGCATTTTTAAGGGTTTTAATGATGAGTTCAGCCACTTTGCGACTTTCTTCTTCACCAAATCCACGTGCAGTAATAGCTGCTGCTCCGATACGAATCCCACTTGTCTTGAATGGTGACAAGGTTTCGTAAGGGATTGAGTTTTTATTTAGGGTAATATTGACTTCATCCAGCAAGTTTTGAGCAACTTTTCCGTTTTCAACAACCTTAGTCACATCCACTAGGAAGAGGTGGTTTTCAGTCCCTCCAGAAATGATACGGAAATCAGGATCTTGCAAGAAGACATCTGCCATAGCCTTGCTATTCTTGATGACATTGGCAGCATATTCCTTGAAGGCTGGATCCAAAACTTCTTTGAAGGAAACAGCTTTAGCCGCCACAACGTGCTCCAAAGGACCACCCTGAATACCAGGGAAAATAGCTGAATTGATTTTCTTAGCTAAGTCTTCATCATTGGTCAAAATCAAACCACCACGAGGACCACGAAGGGTTTTGTGGGTCGTTGTTGTAGTGATATGAGCGTATGGTACTGGGCTTGGATGTAGACCAGCAGCAACCAAACCAGCGATGTGAGCCATATCTACCATGAGCTTCGCACCAACAGCATCCGCAATTTCACGGAATTTTGAAAAGTCGATAATTTGAGAATAGGCTGACGCACCAGCTACAATAAGTTTTGGTTTTACTTCTTGGGCTTGTTTCAAGATAGCATCAAAATCTAAGAGTTCCGTTTCAGGGTCAACACTGTAAGAAACAAAGTTGTAGGTTTGACCTGAGAAGCTAACTGGAGCTCCGTGGGTCAAGTGTCCACCTGCTGCCAAATCCATCCCCATAACGGTATCACCTGGCTCAATCAAGGCCATGTAAGCCGCACAGTTGGCTTGGCTTCCTGAGTGTGGTTGGACATTGGCAAATTTAGCACCGAAAATTTCTTTTGCACGTTCAATGGCAAGAGTCTCTACCACATCGACTACGTCTGTTCCACCATAATAACGGCGTCCTGGGTAGCCTTCGGCGTATTTATTCGTCAAGATAGACCCTTGAGCTGCCATAACAGCCTTGGAAACTACGTTTTCCGAAGCAATCAACTCAATATTGTTTTGTTGGCGTTCTTCTTCTTTGGCAATAGCATTCCAGAGATCAGCATCATATGCTTTAAAATCGTCTTTGTCAAAAATCATAGGTCTTCTCCTTTATAGTGTGACTGGTCCATTAGTTTGTTTTTCAATAAGAAAATAAACTAAAAGATGCGAATAAACCGTTTCTGCACTTTATCACAAGTATAACCAACTTTTTCATAAAATGCATGAGCTCCCAGACGATGATCAGCAGAGTTTAAGCGGATAAACCCATAACCACGTCTTTTTGCTTCTTGATCCAACCCTTGCAGTAAGCTTTTACCGATACCTTGCCCTTGTGCTTGAGGTGAAACCGCTAAGCCTAAGATATTAAATCCTGCTTTAGAATAAAGTGATTCATAGACCTCAGCGTGTACATATCCAAGCAAGGCATGACTAGCTTCATCCTCATAGCCAAGTAGGAAATGATGTTCATCTTGAGATAATCTAGTTAGTTGACTAGCTGTCTCCTCTGGACTAAAAGAATAACCCAAAGCCTCTTGGTTGATGTCACAAATGGCTTTCACATCAGTTTCTCTTAAATCTCTTAGCATCTCATTCCTCCTCAAAAGAAATCTCTGGCAATTTAGCAAGAATATCTTCTCGCTTAATGGCCCCTTGGCGTAAGATTTTCACCTTGTCTCCAGACAGATCCAAAATAGTTGAATCCTGTCCAGTTAGAAAAACATCGTCTTCCAGACCCAAAACCTCTTGGTCAAAATCCTTCAGAATCTGGCTAAAGGTCACTCCACTTGCCTGACCTGAGATATTGGCAGAAGGTCCAATCAAGGGACCCGTCTCTCGAATCAAATACAGTGTGATAGGGTGACTTGGCATCCGAAATCCAACAGTTGCAAGGCCAGAATTGACCCAATAAGGAACTCTGTCATTGGCTTCGAGAATAATGGTCAAGGGACCTGGTAAAAAGGTCTCGACAAGTTTTTGTAGATAAGCTGGCTGATTCTTTGAAAAGTGCAATATGTCCTCTAGAGAGGCGATATTTAGATTGAGCGCCTTATCTCTAGGACGACGTTTGAGTTGGTATACATGATCAACTGCTTTTTCGTCTAGAGCCTTGGCAAAAAGACCGTAAACTGTCTCAGTAGGCAGAACAACAGCCCCTCCCTTTTCTAATTCTTGTCTAATCTTGTTTATCATCAACGACAACCATCCTATCTTGACCAAACTGGTCCTTGAGTGTTCGTACTCGCTTTTCAGGAAGATGTTTCCTAAAAAGTTCAGGAACACTTTGACCTTGCTTGTATCCAATTTCAAGGTAAATCTTACCACCATCCTTGAGATAGTCCTTTGCATCTTCCGAAATTCTACGGTAAATAGCTAGGCCATCCTCATCTGCAAAGAGAGCTAGATGAGGTTCTGAATGCAAAACATTCAAGCCGACCTCTGACGCATCTTCACGAGAGATATAGGGTGGATTGGATACAATTATATCATATTTTTCAGAAATTTCTGCAAAACAATCAGATTTTTTAAAAAATATATTAAGTTTCTGATTTTTAGCATTATTGGATGCAAGGTCAAGCGCCTCTTGGGAAATATCTGTTGCTGTCACTGACCAATCTGGTCTAGCTTTTGCTAATGCAAGGGCAATGGCTCCACTTCCAGTCCCGATATCTAGGACCTTAAGATTTTCCTCATGATTTTCAGCCAAGATAAGCTCCACCAACTCCTCTGTCTCTGGACGAGGAATCAAAACCCGCTCATCAACTGTTAAATGCATTCCGAAGAAATCTGCATAACCAATAATGTACTGGGCTGGTTTATGAGCCGCTAACTGCTGGTAAATTTCCTCTACAAATAGTTTTTCTTCGTCGGTTACCTCTTGCTGGAGGGCGAAAACAAAGTCTGTAAAAGTGAGATTTTTCAGACTACGATAGACAAAAGAGAGGCTTTCAGCTTCCTCTCCTTGTCTTATCAACTCTTCTTCAAAATCTGAAAATAATTGAGCTAATTTCATTATTTGTTTAATTCTTCTAATTTTTGTGTTTGGTCATATAGAACCAAGGCATCCACAACTTCGTCCAATTTACCAGATAAAATGGTATCTAGTTTTTGAAGGGTTAAGCCGATACGGTGATCTGTGACACGGTTTTGTGGGAAGTTATAAGTACGAATCCGTTCTGAACGGTCGCCAGTACCGATTGTCGACTTACGCTCAGCGTCTTGTTCATCCTGAGCAATCTGAGCAAAGTGGTCAGCAACACGCGCACGAATGATTTTCATGGCCTTCTCACGGTTCTTCTGCTGGGTACGTTCTTCCTGCATCTCAACCTTGATATTGGTTGGCAAGTGAACGATACGAACGGCAGTCGCAACCTTATTGACGTTCTGTCCACCAGCACCAGAGGCGTGATAGATGTCAACACGAAGGTCTTTTGGATCAATATCGTATTCTACTTCTTCGACTTCAGGCATGACAAGAACTGTTGCTGTCGAAGTATGTACGCGACCTTGGCTTTCCGTCACAGGGACACGTTGTACACGATGAGCACCTGATTCGTACTTAAGCTTAGAGTAAACAGACTGACCTGAAACCATGGTAACGACTTCTTTGAAACCACCGACACCGTTCATAGAAGCTTCCATAACTTCAAAGCGCCAGCCTTGGGCTTCCGCATACTTTTGGTACATGGTTAGAAGGTCTCCGGCGAAAAGTGCCGCTTCGTCACCACCAGCAGCGCCACGGATTTCAAGGATGATATTCTTGTCATCGTTTGGATCTTTAGGAAGGAGCAAAATTTTGAGTTTTTCTTCGTATTCTTCTTTTTCAGCCTTGGCATCTTTGAGCTCTTGCTTGGCCATTTCTTCCAAATCCGCATCTCCTCCTGATTCCTTAATCATCTCTTCAGCATCAACGATGTTTTGAAGGACTTGTTTGTACTCACGGTAGGCTGTTACAGTATCACGACTAGAAGCCTCTTCTTTGGAAAGATCCATGAAACGCTTGGTGTCCGAAACCACATCTGGGTCACTCAGTAACTCTCCTAATTCTTCATAACGGTCTTCTACAGCTTGTAGTTGATCATAGATGTTCATTTTTTCTCCTTATTTATCAATTGTTAAATCATAGATTGCTACTACTTCGTTCTCGGATATTTCCCCAGTTTCTTTAAATCCATAACTGAGGTAACAATATCTTGCATGTTCATTTTCTGGTTCATAAGACAACCAAAGTTTATTGCTTAAACCTGCTGGCGCTGTCCAAACATAGTCTAGTACTTTATCCATAATTGGTTTAAAATATCCTTGATTTTGAAAATTCTTATCAATCATAAAACGAAATAGTAAATAATTTCCACTACTAATTCCAATCTTTTTATCATAAGCTATCATCACAAAACCTATAATTGCATCATTATCATAAACTGTCAATGGAGCTACAAAATCTCCATTTTTAGTGTAGACGTATGCTTCAGCTAAACTAATTGCGTTGGTTGCAATGAATTGTTTTTGATATTCCTTGACATCCAAATTCAAAACATCAAAATAATTTTCCATTGTAACATCTCTTAGTTCAATTGTCATAGTTTTGCTCCTTGTTAGAGGTTATCATTGGCGCAAAATAATGTTTACGGCAAACTGAGATATAGGTTTCATTACCACCAATCTGGATCTGTTCACCATCATAAACTGGCACTCCATCCTGCGTACGCAACACCATAGTCGCCTTTTTCTTACAATACTGACAGATGGTCTTGATTTCGTCAATCTTGTCTGCTAAGAGCAAAAGATACTTGGAACCTTCGAACAGTTCATTGCGAAAGTCATTTTTCAAACCAAAAGCCATGACGGGTATATCTAACTCGTCCACAACACGAGCTAGATCGTAAACATGATGACGCTTAAGAAACTGGGCTTCATCGACCAACACACAGTAAGGCTTTTCTGGTAGGTCTCGGATATAGCCAAAGATATCCGTTGTTTCCTCAATCGCAAGGGCAGGGCGTTTCATACCGATTCGACTCGATACATAGCCAACACCGTCACGCGTATCCAGAGCCGAGGTCATAATGACAACACCTTTTCCTTGCTCCTCATAGTTATAGGCTACCTTGAGAATCTCAATGGTCTTACCAGAGTTCATGGTCCCATAACGATAATACAACTGTGCCATGTTTCTTGCTTCACGTCCATTTCTAAATTTTTACTACATTCTAGTATATCATAATTTTCTTAAGCTTTAAACGGCAAAATGTGGTAAAATAGAAGAAATCAAAAACTAGTGGAGGAAGCTATTATGCCATTTGTACGCATCGATTTATTTGAAGGACGCACGCTCGAGCAAAAGAAAGCTCTTGCTAAGGAAGTAACGGAAGCTGTTGTCCGTAACACTGGAGCACCTCAATCTGCTGTCCATGTCATCATCAACGACATGCCAGAAGGAACTTACTTCCCACAAGGGGAAATGCGCACCAAATAAGCTAGCTTAAGCAGAATTGCTTAGGCTTTTTCAATCTCCAAGTAGCATCCATTGAAGAAATAGTCCAAATTTGTTACAATTTGAACAGAGACTTGGAAAAATTTCCAAGAAAAGAGCTATTAATTAAAGGAAATATTATGATTACACGTGAATTTGATACCATCGCTGCTATCTCTACTCCACTAGGTGAAGGGGCTATTGGTATTGTCCGCCTGAGCGGAACAGAAAGTTTTGCTATTGCGCAAAAGATTTTTAAAGGAAAAGACTTGAGCAAGGTTACTAGCCACACTCTCAACTACGGTCACATTGTTGATCCTCTGACTGGTAAAGTCATGGACGAGGTTATGGTTGGGGCTATGAAGTCTCCAAAGACCTTCACTCGTGAGAATATTATCGAGATTAACACTCACGGTGGGATTGCGGTGACTAATGAAATTCTTCAACTAGCTATCCGTGAAGGAGCTCGATTGGCTGAACCTGGTGAATTTACTAAACGGGCCTTCCTAAATGGACGTGTTGACTTGACTCAGGCTGAAGCCGTTATGGACATCATCCGTGCTAAGACAGACAAGGCTATGAACATTGCAGTTAAACAATTAGACGGCTCCCTTTCTGACCTGATTAACAATACCCGTCAAGAAATCCTTAACACACTTGCTCAAGTTGAGGTTAATATCGACTATCCTGAGTATGACGATGTTGAGGAAGCTACTACTGCTGTTGTCCGAGAGAAGACAATGGAGTTTGAGCAATTGCTAACCAATCTCCTTAGGACAGCCCGTCGTGGCAAAATCCTCCGTGAAGGAATTTCAACTGCTATTATCGGCCGTCCTAACGTTGGAAAATCCAGCCTTCTCAACAACCTTTTGCGTGAGGACAAGGCTATCGTTACAGATATTGCTGGTACTACTCGAGATGTCATTGAAGAATACGTCAACATCAATGGTGTTCCTCTCAAATTGATTGATACAGCTGGTATCCGTGAAACGGATGACATCGTGGAACAAATTGGAGTTGAGCGTTCAAAAAAAGCCCTTAAGGAAGCTGACTTGGTTTTACTAGTGCTAAATGCCAGTGAACCACTGACTACTCAAGACAGACAACTCTTAGAAATCAGTCAGGATACCAACCGAATTATTCTTCTTAACAAAACTGACCTACCAGAAACGATTGAAACTTCGGAACTACCTGAAGACGTCATCCGTATTTCAGTCCTTAAAAATCAAAACATTGATAAGATTGAAGAGAGAATTAACAACCTCTTCTTTGAAAATGCTGGTTTGGTTGAACAAGATGCTACTTACTTGTCAAATGCCCGTCACATTTCTCTAATTGAAAAGGCAGTAGAAAGCCTACAAGCTGTTAATGAAGGTCTTGAACTGGGTATGCCAGTTGATTTACTTCAAGTTGACTTGACTCGTACTTGGGAAATTCTCGGAGAAATCACTGGAGATGCTGCTCCAGATGAACTCATCACCCAACTCTTTAGCCAATTCTGTTTAGGAAAATAAGAAATCCATGATCGTTCATTCGGTCATGGATTTTATTGTCTTATTAGTAATCTGGTCTTAAGACACCTGTTACAGTTGCCTTAGTTGCTTCGTAGTCGCCATCTACAACAACCTTGATAATGCGTTTGGCATCTTCTTCTGGTGCTGGAACAAGAGGTAGACGAGTTGGTCCAGCTTCAAATCCCATGTAGTTAAGAACCGCCTTAACAGGAGCAGGACTTGGATAAGAGAAGAGGGCATTGACTTTAGGAATAAATTTACGCTGAATAGCTGCCGCTTTTTTCATATCGCTTTCTGCAATGGCAGTGAACATCTCGTGCATCTCATCTCCGTTTGTATGAGAGGCAACAGAAATAACTCCATCCGCACCAAGGTTCATGGCATGGAAAGCATCCCCATCTTCACCTGTATAGACCAAGAACTCTTCTGGCTTATGCTCAATCAAGTAAGCCATATTTGCCAAGCTAGTACATTCTTTGACACCGATGATATTTGGATGGTCAGCCAAACGAAGCATGGTTTCTGGAGTCAATTCGACAACCACACGCCCTGGAATATTATAGATAATAATAGGTAAGTCAGAAGCATCTGCAATAGCTTTAAAGTGCTGATACATCCCTTCTTGAGAAGGTTTGTTGTAGTAAGGAACAATAGCAAGCCCAGCTGCGAAACCACCAAACTCTGCTACTTCTTTGACAAACTCGATAGAGTCACGCGTATCATTGGTACCCACACCCGCAATCAAAGGAACACGCCCATTGACAACTTTCTGTACAGCTGCAAACAGTTCCAACTCTTCATCGTGAGTCAATGTCGGACTCTCAGCAGTGGTACCTGCGAGAAGAATTCCATCCGTATGATGCGCCAACAGATGCTCAATCAAGGCTGGAATGGCATCAAAGTTGATGGAACCATCCTCGTGGAAGGGAGTAATAAAGGCTGTGATGATTTTACACTCTTTTAAATCTTGATAAGACATGAGAAACACCTCTCTATTTCAAAGAAGGAGTTCATATGAACTCCTAAACAATATGACTATTTTAATTCAAATTTCAATTCGGCCGTTGGACGAACCAATCCACGTTCGTGAAGAGTTTCTGCAATCTGAACTGAGTTCCAAGCAGCACCTTTGAGCAGGTTATCTGAAACAACCCACATGTGGATTCCTTTTTCAGCATCCAAGTCTTTACGGATACGACCAACAAAGGTATCACGTGAACCAACTGCATTGATGGCTTGTGGATAGATTTGATGAGCTACATCATCTTCAAGAACAGCACCTGGGAAGGCTGCGATAGCTGCTTTCACTTCTTCGATTGGAGCCACTTCTTTTGTTTCGATGTAAACTGACTCAGAGTGAGCTGACAAGACTGGAATACGCACACATGTTGCAGATACTGCAATGCTGTCATCTTCCATAATTTTCTTAGTTTCCTTAGTCATCTTCATCTCTTCGTAAGTGTAATCATTGTCAGTGAAGACATCAATTTGTGGAAGAGCATTGAAGGCAATAGGATAGTGTTTCTTGTCAGCACCTGAAGGCAAGATTTCGGCATGTAAATCACGTGGATTCACTCCATCATTCAAGACTTCACGAAGTTCACGTTGTGTCTCAAGAATTGCTCCCATACCAGCACCTGAAACGGCTTGGTAAGTTGAAACAATGATACGGTCCAAGCCCCATTTTTGGCGAACTGGCTCAAGAGCCACCATCATTTGGATTGTTGAACAGTTAGGGCAGGCAATGATACCGTTGTGGGCATCAAGTGCATGAGCATTGACCTCTGGAACAACCAAAGGAACATCTGGATTTTGACGGAAGTAAGATGTATTATCTACTACTACCGCTCCAGCTTTAACTGCGTATGGTGCATATTTAGCTGATGTAGAACCACCTGCTGAAAAGAGAGCAATATCAACTCCTTCAAAAGCTGTTTCAGTCGTTTCTTCAATCGTAATATCTTGATCTTTAAATTTCAAAGTCTTGCCTGCTGAACGTGCAGAAGCAAGTAAACGAATTTTATCGATTGGAAGTGTTGATTCTTCCAACATTTTTATCATCTGAGCTCCGACAGCACCTGTCGCGCCGACTACAGCAACTGTATATCCCATAAATAACCTCTTTCGGAATTTTCTAAAAATTTCTATAATAGATGTATTATACTACTTTTTCCATGAATTGCAAAGCTTTTTCATCATTTTTTGGAAAATAAAAATCCCCAGTCGCTAGACTAGGGACTAAGAGGCATCTTCATGTGATGAGCAGGTTCACACAACTCATCAAGGTCCGCTCCTGCGTTATGACCTCCTTATGCTCAATAGTAGTCCGAAGACTACCTATCGACTCATCGCGTCTTCTATTCTACTAAAGAGAAGCACTTTTGTCAACAAGCGAAACTCTTTATACTCTTCGAAAATCTCTTCAAACTTCGTCAGCGTCGCCTTACCGTATGTATGGTTACTGACTTCGTCAGTTTCATCTACAACCTCAAAACATGTTTTGAGCTGACTTCGTCAGTCTTATCTACAACCTCAAATCAGTGCTTTGAGCAACCTGCGGCTAGCTTCCTAGTTTGCTCTTTGATTTTCATTGAGTGTTAGTTTCATTTACACAGATGAATAGAAATATCTTTGAAACATTTGATGCAGACATAACAAAAACCCTTGTAAATCCAGGGCTTTTATGTCTATTATATGCTAATTGCCGGGATTGAACCGGCGACCTCATCCTTACCATGGATGCGCTCTGCCAACTGAGCTAAATCAGCTTACTTAAAAAGTATACTATAGTTAGAAAAACTTGTCAAGTTTCCTTAGATATTTTCCATAAGAAAAAGCCAGGTAAGAGCTACCTAGCTTATCTTCTTCTATTTGCTTAAATCAATTCGACGACCAATTTTACCAATAATAATCGCGCCAATAATCAATGAGGCAAATTCACCAATTCCTGTTGTAAACCAAGTAAGGAAAAATGGTAATTGCGCTACGATATTCAACTCGGCAGCGATAGTAAACATGGAAATTGAAAAGAGGATTGAGAAGAAGAAATGATCTTTTCGAATTAATCCATTAAAGAGGTAATCTTTACTGTATTTTGCAAAAAGCCAAACACCTAGACTAAGGAATACTAGGGTTGAGCCACCACCAACAAAGACATCTAGCAGTCCGAAGCTAAAGAAATTAGCAATCATACAACCGATGGTAACTCCGATGATGTACTTAGGATTGTAAAAAGCCATAAAGTTCATCATTTCTGAAATACGGAACTGATAAGCACCATAGCTGATGGCATTTAGAGGCGGTGTGACAGTCAAAACGACATAGATAGCAGCGACGATTGCGATATCTGCAACATCACGAATAGTTAATTTTTTCATCTTTTCTCCTTTGGCGGTTGCCCGCGTATAATATGCTTGGTGAAAGAAGTTAAGCACCAAGGGTTGATTCAATCAACCTTACTAGTATAGCACAATAGACTGGTTTATGCTATACTAAAAATATGAAAAAACGTATTCAAAGTCTCTTGAAAAATGAGCTTTTACTCTATCTCTTTTTTGGTATAGCTACTACTCTTATAGCTATCCTATCCAGATTAGTCATTTATCAACTAACTCATAGAGAACTCCTTGCTACTGGACTCGCAAATAGTATCGGTATTCTGTTTGCATTTATTACAAATGATACAATTGTATTCAAGCAAGCTAGGCAGAATTGGTCAATCCGTTTAGTAAAATTTACTCTAGCACGTCTTTCTACTTTTCTTTTAGACTTGTTTTTAACTTTTCTCTTTGTAACTCAGTTTCCTAATATTATCGGGCAATTTGTAAATTATAATATTAATAAGGTGAATGGTATTGAAGCAGTTATTGCACAATTCTTAATAATTATCCTTAATTACATTTTTAGTAAGGTATTTATTTTTAAAAAATAAGAAAAATTTTAAACATATAGCTTGCAAGAACTTCTTAATTAATATATAATTAAGTGTAAAAATTTTTTGAAAGGAAATTATGAAAATGTTAAAAGATCTTAAAGCATTTTTGCTTCGTGGTAACGTTGTTGACCTTGCTGTCGGTGTAATCATTGCTACTGCTTTTGGTGCAATCGTTACATCACTTGTTAACGATATCATCACCCCACTTATTTTGAATCCAGCCTTGGAAGCTGCGAAAGTACAAAACATCGCTGAGCTTGCTTGGAATGGTGTTACATATGGTAAATTCTTGAGTGCTGTTATCAACTTCCTAGTTATCGGTACTGTTCTCTTCTTCGTTATCAAAGGAATTGAAAAAGCTCAAAGCCTTACTAAGAAAGAAGAAGCTGCTGAGGAAGCTCCAGCTGGTCCAACTGAGTTGGAAGTACTTCAGGAAATCAAAGCTCTTCTTGAGAAAAAATAATCAATTAAAAGGATCTAGCACAAAGCTAAATCCTTTTTTCTTTACTCTTTTGGTAACTTACCTGCTTTTTCAAGCATTTTCTTAATAAGATAAGGCATCTTAACATTTTCCCGACCTTTTTTCTCAATCAGTTTTTTCACAAATTCCGGCATTTGTAAATCTTGAGATTCGGCCAAGATATTTTTAGTTTCATCCGAAGGAACTAACTCATCAAAGGTTTCTTCTTCTGGGAGAAATTCCTTAAATTCTTGATGTTCATTGGCTCTGACTGTATTGACCAAGGCATCAATCAAACGAGAATCTGTATTTGGCATTGGTGGACGATGATAGTTCACCCCAAATTCCTGACACAAGTCATAACATTCCACATCGTTGTCAAACAAGACTTCAATATGCTCGCTGATGAAGCTGATAGGAACAAAAATATAATGGTCTGGATGTTCTTTCTGCTCTCTAAGATACTCCAAGACATCTGGCTTAATCCATGGAATCCCAATATCACTTTCACTTTGCCAAGTGTTAGTATATTGCTCGGAACTCAAACCCAGCTTTTCAGCGACTAGCTTGCTATTTTCAAAAATTTGATCGATATAAGGATCACCAAAATCCAAGGCAAAAATTGGTACACTATGGGCTGAAAAGACGACTTTAAAGCTATCTTGCTTCACTTCTTCTTTTAAAATCTTAGCAATTTCATCTGCCCAATAGTTTAACAACGCTTCTTCTTGATACCAGTCCTTAATAACTAAAAATTGAATTTGTTTACTTTCTAAAAATTTCTCGTATCCCATGACAGAGTAAAAAGAATAATGGGGCTCCAAAATCAAGCAAATACACTGCTCAATGCCATCTGCTTCCATCTGACCAATCACATCTGGAATAAAAGGTCTGGAAAACTTATTAGCAAAATAAACACTATACTCATTCCCCAACCTAGCTTCTACCAAGGCAACCTCTTCTCGAGTAATTTTTTGCAGAGGCGTCCCTCCAATTAGTACATAATTATCGTAGAGAGTTTGAATTTCGTGGTCTTGAGGTCTCACTCCACGACGAATATTTGTGAAAAAATCAGCCACACCTTCAAAGGTAATCTCTTCTGGCGAACCGAAAGTCATCATTAAAATTGCTTTTTTCATAATCGCTTCCTTGTGATATTTTTATCAAGTTTATTTTATCATGAATTCGTTGATAAGTAAACGCCAACATAGCGAATTTCCCTAACTTCAGTCTTTTGTTTTTCTCTCTTTTCTATGATACAATGGAAAAAATGAATTCAAAAGGAGTTTTTTATGACTTATCCCAATCTCTTGGACCGCTTCTTAACCTACGTTAAGGTCAACACGCGCTCTGATGAACACTCTACTACTACTCCAAGTACGCAGAGTCAGGTTGACTTTGCAACCAATGTTCTTATTCCTGAAATGAAACGTGTTGGATTACAAAATGTTTATTATCTACCAAATGGTTTTGCAATTGGAACCTTGCCAGCCAATGATCCATCTTTAACACGTAAGATTGGCTTTATATCTCACATGGATACTGCTGATTTTAATGCCGAAGGAGTCAATCCACAGGTAATTGAAAACTACGATGGTGGTGTGATTGAACTAGGAAATTCTGGTTTCAAACTCGATCCAGCTGACTTTAAGAGTCTTGAGAAATATCCAGGCCAAACGCTCATCACAACAGATGGAACAACCTTGCTAGGTGCTGATGACAAGTCAGGAATTGCTGAGATTATGACTGCCATTGAATATCTGACTGCTCATCCTGAAATCAAACACTGTGAGATTCGTGTTGGTTTTGGTCCAGATGAGGAAATCGGTGTTGGTGCTAATAAATTTGATGCAGAAGATTTTGATGTTGATTTTGCCTACACAGTCGATGGCGGCCCACTAGGTGAGCTTCAGTATGAGACCTTTTCAGCAGCGGGTGCTGAATTGCATTTCCAAGGACGCAATGTCCACCCTGGTACCGCCAAAGATCAGATGGTCAATGCCCTTCAGCTAGCAATTGATTTTCATAATCAACTTCCAGAGAATGACCGACCTGAGTTAACAGAAGGTTACCAAGGCTTCTACCACCTAATGGATGTGACAGGTAGTGTCGAGGAAGCGCGTGCAAGCTACATCATTCGTGATTTTGAAAAAGATGCCTTTGAAGCGCGTAAAGCAGCTATGCAGTCTATCACTGATAAGATGAATCAAGAACTTGGTAGCGACCGTGTCACTCTAAATTTGACAGACCAGTACTACAATATGAAAGAAGTCATTGAAAAAGATATGACTCCAATTACTATTGCTAAAGCCGTTATGGAAGATTTAGGTATCACGCCTATTATCGAACCAATCCGTGGAGGGACAGACGGCTCTAAGATTTCCTTTATGGGAATCCCAACTCCTAATATCTTTGCGGGTGGAGAAAATATGCACGGACGTTTTGAATACGTCAGCCTTCAGACCATGGAACGTGCAGTTGATACCATTATTGGTATCGTAGCTTATAAAGGCTAAAAAGACGAGGTAGCTCAGCTACTTCGCCTTTCTTTTTATTCTGCTGGTTTTTCTTGATTTCCAGTACTTATTGTAGATTCTGTTGTTTCCTTTTCTGAAGTTGATTCATCTGGTTTAGAATCTGTTGCCTTGCTCGGTTTGTTTTCGTCGATGGCAGTTTCACTGTTAGATTCTGTAGTTGAGTTAGGTTGGTTTTCAGCACTTGTCTTATCACCATTTGATTCAGCATTTGTTGATGGAGTTGTTTCTTCACTTGCACTTGATTTTGACTTGATTTCTTGATTCAAGACCAGAATAGCTTTTGTCAATTCAAGTAAAGCGGCTTTATCCTTACTCTTAGCAGAAAGTTGATCTAGTAATGCATCCACCTTATCAAAGTCGGCATCAGAACCCTTATTGTTTTCTAAGTATGCGTGAAGTGACATGAGGATATCGTAAAGTTTTTGATAGAGTACAAGTGTCTGAGGATCTTGCTCTGCATTTTCCTTCTCTTGTTGAAGGGCGCTAGCGATACGAGTCAAGACATCTTTTACCTGGCTGTTTACTTCATCCAAGTCTGCATCAACCTTGTTTGTAGCAGCTTTGAGATTTTCTACTTCTTCTGCCAAGGATTGTCTGATTCCTTCTTCTTGGATTTGTTCCAAGAGTTGAGTTGCCTTGCTCAAAAGACTTTCTACTTCTTCCTTGCTGACATGATTGACATGCTCTTCAGGCATAAAGTCTCCGTACAATTCTTTCAAGAAGCCATAAATAGCTGTCTTAGCAGTTTGGTTATCTACTTTTTCAGTATCTAGAACTGTCTTAGTCGATTTAGCAGTAGTTGGTTGAGCTTTCAAAGCTTCTTCCACTTCTTGTTTTGCCTGATAGATGCTTGGGAATAATTTGTTCAATTCTGCTGCCTTAAGGAAAGATTGAGATTGATACAAGGTCCAAGTCAACTGAGCCACTTTATTACGAAGTTCATCATTTAAACGACCGTCATTTACGTGTTCGTAGAAATACTTGATGTATTCTACAGTTGTAACACCTGTTCGATCATTAAAATCTTGAAGAGCTTGAAGTTGTGATTCAACCGCTGCTAAAGCAGCCTCATCTTTTGCCAATTTAGCTTCTTGAAGTCGAACAAGAAGGTCTTTCTTAGGAAGTCCATAAGAGTCTGTATCCAGTGTATTTATTTTATCAATCAAGGCTTGATATTTCTTATCTAAAGCACTTGTTTCAGTAGGTTTAACACTTTCATCAATATGGATATATTGCTTATCAAAGAGATCAAGTGTCGCAAGATAACCTGCTGTAGAGTTAGTTGCCAGTTTCTTCATGTTCTCAGTAAACTGACCTAAGGCTAACTCAATCTGTCTTTGTTCGATAGGCTTGTCTTTGTAGATGCTTCTGCTATCAGCTAGAAGTTGATCTACTTTTGCCAAAACTGCCTTTTCATCAAAAGCTCCAGGTTGGTAGTTAGATTGAAGAGCTGGAATTTTATTTTTCAAAGCCACTTCATAGCCCTTAGTTTGCACCTTGATGTAGTGATTGTGGTCACCATGAGGAATCACAAAACTACCATTTTCTACCTGTAAACTATAAGGAGACACACCATCTCGCAAAGCAGTCGTGTAGAGTTCGTTTAGGAAATCAAGTTCTGGATTGCCAGTTTGTAGCGGAAGACGCACATGTTCCTTACGAACAGCATATGGATGGATATGAGTTGGATCGTAGGCTTGGTCTGGATTTCCAAAGACAAAGAATCCGTTTGAAATTCTAATCGCTTCAAGTGGAACTCCGTATGTTTTAGAAATATAAGCAATCTTTTCTTCATCGCTAGCATCTCTTGAGAAAGACTCTACCGTTTTAGCAAGAGGTTTTACAGGCTCCGCATCATGATGTGTTTTCAAATGATCCTGAGCTGCCTTAATTTGCTCTGCTGTCAAATCTTTCTTGAAGAAGTAATGATTGTGGTCACCATGACTCATGACAAAGCCTTGTTCATCCTCACTGATGACACGATTAGCATCAAAACCGTGATCATGGTCTTTATCATGTTTGTGGCCATGATTATCGTTATCGTGTTCATCATCATGGGCTGGGCTTGGTGTTACTGTCGTTTTACCTCTCAAATGATCCTGCGCGGCCTTAATTTGGTCAGCTGTCAAATCTTTCTTGAAGAAGTAATGATTATGGTCTCCGTGACTCATGACAAATCCTGCCGCATCTTCACTGATGACTCTATCTGCATCAAAACCATGATTATTCTCCTCATCACGATGGTTCCCATGATTATCGTTATCGTGTTCATCATCATGGGCTGGGCTTGGTGTTACTGGCGTTTTACCTCTTAAATGATCTTGAGCCGACTTAATTTGCTCTGCTGTCAAATCTTTCTTAAAGAAGTAATGATTGTGGTCACCGTGTGACATGACAAAGCCTTGTTCATCCTCACTGATGACACGATTAGCATCAAAACCGTGATCATGGTCTTCATCATGATGAGCGTCATGTCCATGTTCTTCATGCTTATGTGCCTGACTTCCATGGTCACCGTCTTGCTCATGATGATGGTTTTGCTGAGTAGGTTTTTCTGCTGGTTTGCTTGGATTCTCCAATGGTGTTGGTTTCTCACTGTCACTAGTTAGAGGAATCATTCTCGCAATCTTTTCTTCTAATGCAGAAAGCTTTGTATATGGAATGAAATGATAGTGATTTCCATGAGGAATCGCTACACCACTTGGTGTTCTTCTTGAAATCTTAGCAGGGTCAAAAGTCAAACCATCCGATTCAGTATATCGTTGAGTACTTGGAAGAGCATAAAGCTGCTGTAATAGACTTTGAAGACTCTCGGATTTATTACTTGGTATTTCAGCCTGTTGAATAGGCTTGGGAGTTTGACCAGTCCCATTTGTACTTGGACGATAGTCAGTCACACTAGGCTGATTTCTAGTTCCAGAGAGGTAAGCTTGTGCTGCAGCCAATTCACTAGCAGACAAGGAACTCTTTGGAATGTAGTGGTAATGTCCTCCGTGAGGGACGATATAAGCATCACCAGTATCCTCTATAATATCAGATGCATTAAAGATGTAGCCATCATCAGTAGTATAGCGACCTTGAGATTGAGCAAGCGCCACTGCACTATTAGATGTTGGTGCATCGTGAGTATGACCTTGTTTTTGGCGTTCAATTTCGTCCTTCGAACGAACGTTATCCGCATGTGCCACATCCTTAAGGTAAACATAATACTTACCATCCACCTTGATAATGTAACCACCTTTGACTTCGTTAACAATATCAGCGTCTTTCAATTGATAATTGGCATCTTTCATCAAAAGTTCTTCACTGAAAATCGCATCAAAAGGAACTTTCCCATTATAATAATGGAAATGATCACCGTGTGAAGTCACATAACCTTGATCAGTGATTTTCACAACAATCTGTTCAGCCTGGATATCTTCTTTTTTGCTGACTTGATCTGGTGTTTGTGTCTCTGTTTTTTGAGTGTCTTGTTTCCCATCGACATAAGATACACGATTCGTATCTTTATTCTCTCCTGTCTGATGTTGATTCAATGCATAAATACACAGACTTAAAGAAAGGACGATAGCTGCACCAGCAGCAAGTTTCTTCTTATTTATTTTCATAATCTCCTCATTTCAATTCTTCTGCTAGAACACTCATATTGTCTTCTAGGTTTTCTAGATAAGTCTTGTCATTTTGTGGGTCTGCCTCTAAAGGATTCAGAGTTTTAAGACCCACACCTGTTGATTTGACAAGAGTTTCAGCTACTTTTGAAGAAGCATTACTTTCTGTAAAAATCGTTTTAACCTTATAGGTTTTAACAAATTCCTGAATTTCTGTTAGTTGTCTTGGACTTGGTTCTTGTTCTGGAGAGATACCTGCGATTCCAAGTTGATTGAGTCCAAATCGCTTCGCTAGATAAGAAAAGGCTGTATGTTGTGTTACAAAGTTTTTTTGACTAGCTTTCTCAAATTTTGGCTGGAATTTCTTAGTTAATTCCTGAGCTTTTTTGATAAAGGCTTGCGCATTTTTCTGGTAAGTTTCTTTATGTTCACTATCCACCTCTGAAAGTTTATCAGCGATAATCTGAGCTTCTTCGCCAGCTTTTTCAGGATCTAGCCATGTGTGAGGATCATAAAGCGTTTTTTCATCAACTCCATCCCCTGCTTCCACATCTTCTAGACCAGGTACACGATCCAATGTCATTCCTTCTGAAGCCTCTAAAACCTTAACCTTGGATTTTTTTAGATTTGGATCCAGACTTCCTGCCCAAGATTCGAGCGTATGCGAATGGTAAACAAAGACATCTGCATCATAGATGGCTGCGATATCATTTGCCGAAGGTTCAAAGGAGTGAATACCGCTACTTGACTGAATCATTCGTACATCATTCAAGTCACCAGATACTTCCTTGACCATGGCATAGATAGGATAAAAACTGGTCACAATTTTTATCCCTTTACCTGACTGACTCTCCTTTTGGCCACAAGCAGCTAATACCAGAGCTAATACACTGGTCATCAATACTAAAATCGTCCTCTTTTTCACTATAACTCCTTAACTAGTGTTTAACCATTTAATTAACTAGTAAATAGTTTATCTTTATTTAGAAAATATGTCAAGAATTTTTACACAATTTCATAAAAAAGAGAACAGAATCCATATTCTGCTCCCTTTTTATCTTCTATAATAGTTGTATAGTTACTTACTCTCCTTTAACAAGACTAATAGCTTTTCAGCTTCTGCCATAATAGTATTGTTGTCCTGAGAACCAAATAACAGATTATTTTTTAATCCTGTAAGAGTTTCGTTGGCATTGGACTTAAGAATTGGATCCTTAATCTTTTTAAGTAACTCTTCCGCCTCTCTCAGTTTTTCTTCAACCTTTTCAGTTTCAACCTGATGTTCCTCTGGTTCCGATGGTGATTCTTCTTCTGATTCCTCTGGTTCTTTTGGTTTTGGAGATTGTGCTTTCTCATTTTTCGGTTTTTCTTCGCGAGGTTTTTCCTCCTCAATTTTTTCTGTCTGAGTTTTCTCCTCTGTTGGTTTCTCTGTTTGATTGTTAGTAGCTTGACTATTGTGGTTTCTTTGAACATGGTCGCTCGCATTGCCCCAACCACTATCTGAATGCGGACGTTCGTTTGGATGTTCGACATAATACTTCACAGTTTCAAATAGCTCTTCTAAAGTATACCCCTTAGGTGCCTCATAAAGTCCTTCGTCAAACCACTCAAATTTGATGTTATGGTAATGGTCATAATGAGGTATAATCAAACTTCCATTTTTAACTTCCACAGTATGTTGGAGATTGTAAGGCATACGGTCAAGTGGTACCTTCTTAGCTGCTTTTACTCTATTGTAAATCGCTTCTGCTCCCTTAGCCTCAGTATTTCCTGAACTTTGATGATTTGTTGAAGGAGGCGTCAAACCTTTCTCTTTAGCATAAGCTTGACCTGCTGCTCTTTCAGCTTCAGACAAACTTTCTTTCTTAATCCAATGACTGTGGCTCATATGCGGAGTTACATAGGCATCCCCCTCATCACTGGTGATATCACGAGGATCAAAGATATAGCCATCTTCTGTTGTATACTTGCCTGCCAACTTGGCTACTTGAATCTCATCATCTGTGTAAGCTATTTGTGCATTTGGTTTTCCTAAACGTTCTGGATGACGAATCGGCGCTAGAAAAGCAAGGATATCATCAACTAACTTGACTTTATCACTTGACTCATCGTTGAGACGTTCCAATAGTCTATCCAAAGCGTCAAAATCAGCTTGGCGCCCTTTATTGGAAACCAAATCTTGATGAACTGTTGCTAGTAAATCATAAACTTTGTTGTAAAATTTTTGATCACCAGATGCAAGATTGGTTTTCTTAGCTCCTAACTCATGAGACAAACTTTCTTGTTTAGCAAGTTTATCATCAATGGCTGCAACAGTTTCTGCTGAAAGTTCCTTGGCAGAAATATAACGCGAAATTCCATTCTCTTCGAAGACATAACCATCAACCACCTTTCGAATCACCTGTTTTACCAATTTTCCATCAATTGGATTGCTTGGAGTTGGTTGAGGATTTGGTGCAGGTTGTGGACTTGGTATTGGGTTGGGCTCTGGAGCAGGGCTTGGAGTCGGAATTGGTTTTAATTCTTTACCACCTGCAGTAGTATGATTTCCTTGATAATTTTCAGAAATCATTCTCGCAATCTTCTGTTCTAAATCAGACATTTGAGAATAAGGGATAAAGTGATAATGGTCTCCGTGAGGCACTGCAACACCATTCGCAGTTTTTCTTGTAATCTGTGCTGGATCAAAGACAAGTCCATCTGATTCCACGTGTCGTTGACTGAGTGGCAAGGCATAAAGTTGTTTCAAGAGACTAGATACGTCTTCACTTGGATTTGCTTGATAACTATTATCCACTTGTGGGCTAACACTTGGAGTCCATCTTCTGGTATTTGCTTCAACATTGCTTTGATTCATTTGTCCATATGAACTACTATTCGATGTCTCTGATGCGCTACTGCTAGAAGAATTTGTTGAAGGACGATACCCAACTGAGCTTGGTTGATTACCTTTCCCAGCTAGGAAGGCTCGGGCCGCAGCTAATTCACTGGCAGACAAGTCACTCTTAGGAATATAGTGGAAATGATTGCCATGAGGAACGATATAGGCATCACCTGTATCTTCTATAATATCAGATGCATTAAAGATATAACCATCATCCGTTGTATAGCGGCCTTGAGCTCTGGCAGCAACTACCGCTTTATCGCTAGAACCACCTCCGTGATTACTACCGTGTTCCTGCTTCTGACGAGTGATTTCTTCTTTTGATCGAACATTATCAGCATGTGCTGCGTCCTTTAGATAGACATAATACTTACCATCTACCTTAATCACATAGCCACCCTTGATTTCATTGACAATATCGGAATCTTTTAACTGATAATTCGGATCTTTCATTAGCAGTTCTTCACTAATGATAGCATCATAAGGAACCTTGCCATTATAGTAATGATAATGGTCTCCATGAGAAGTCACATAACCTTGATCCGTAATCTTGATGACAATTTGCTCGGCATTTATACCTTCTTTTTTACTGACTTCATCAGGTGTCAAAGTCTCTGCCTTTTGGCTTGGTTGGTTGCCATCGATGTATGAAACACGGTTATTTTCTTTTACAGTTTGGGCTTGATGCAAACCTAGTTCATAAGCACAGACGCTTAAAACAAGTGCAGCTGCTGACCCAGCTAGATATTTTTTATTGATTTTCATTCTTTCCTCTTTTCTTAACTCTATTTGATTCACTATAAAATAATAAACCAGTTAATTAACTAGTTAATAGTTTACTATTTTTAGTACTGCTTGTCAAGAATTTTTCGTATATACATAATAAAAATGAAAGTCTCTTTATCGAGACTCCCATTTTTCATTAATTTGTTTTTTCCTTACTTACAGGCGAAGGATTGCTACCTTTTAACAACGCAAGTAATTTTTCTGCTTCTGCCATGATACCATTATTATCCATGGTTTGGAGACTCAAATTATTTCGTAAACCAGCTAGGGTTTCTGTCGCATTTCCTTTCAGACTAGCATCCGTTACTTTCGCAAGCAAAGCTTCTGCTTCTTTGAGCTTGGCTTCTACTTTTTCAGTCTCTACTTGAGGAACTTCTGGCTCAGCAGGTGTTTCCTCTACTGGTTCTTCATCCGCTTTGAAGTTCTTTTTGGGATCTTCACTGTGGTCTTTCTTACCTAAGACATGGTCGCTGGCATTTCCCCATCCGTCATTAGAATGTGGACGTTCATCAGGATGTTCAACATAGTACTTAATCGTCGCAAATAAGTCTTCCAGAGTATAACCATTTGGAGCTTTGTATGAGTGATCATCAAACCAAGCAAATTTAATGTTATGGTAATGATCCTTGTGAGGAATAATTAAATTACCATTTTTAATCTCAACTGTATGCTCAACCATGTATGGAAGTCGAACGAGTGGAATTCGTTTCTCACCTTTCACACGATTGTAAATGGCCGCTGCACTATCTCCAGTTGGATTTGCTTGAGCATCTGCGTCTGCTGACGGAGGTAGGATGCCTTTTTCTTTAGTATAAGATTGAGCCGCAGCTTTTTCCTTATCAGAAAGGCTGTCTTTTCCAATCCAGTGACTATGTCCCATATGAGGCGTTACATAGGCATCTCCTTCATCACTGATAATATCATGTTCGTCAAAAATGTAACCATCTGAAGTTGTATACTTATCAGCTAATTGAGCAATGCGGACTTCATTTTCGGTATACTCAATCTGAGAATTTGGTTTGCCAAGTCGCTCTGGATGAGTAATTGGTGCTAGGAATGCCAATAAATCATCTACCAATTTTCCTTTATTAGAAGATTCATCATTCAAGCGTTCTGCTAATTTGTCTAAGGCTTGGAAATCAGAAGTACGACCCTTATTTTCAGATAAAGCTTTATGAGCCTCGGCCAATAAATTATATGCTTTATCATAAAATTCTTGGTCACGAGGAGCAACTTTTTCTTTTTTAGCAGTTAAAGCGTGTGATACACTCTCTTGTTTTGATAACTTGCTTTCAAGATTTTTAACAGTTTCAGATGGTAAATCTTTCGCAAAAACATAGCGTGAGATTCCTTTTTCTTCGAAAACATATCCTTCTCCAACTTTTCGTACTAGCTGACTAACCAAAGCAGAATTTGAGTCTATTTTAGGATTTGGAGTAGGAGCCGGTTTTACAATAGGTTTCAAAGGTTTTAAGCTAAGAGCTGGCAAAACAGGAGATGGAATTAAATTTGGAAGGCTTGGAGTCGGAATTGGTTTTAATTCTTTACCACCTGCAGTAGTATGATTTCCTTGATAATTTTCAGAAATCATTCTCGCAATCTTCTGTTCTAAATCAGACATTTGAGAATAAGGGATAAAGTGATAATGGTCTCCGTGAGGCACTGCAACACCATTCGCAGTTTTTCTTGTAATCTGCTCTGGATCAAAAACAAGTCCATCTGATTCCACATGTCGTTGGCTAAGCGGTAAGGCATAAAGCTGTTTCAAGAGACTAGATACGTCTTCACTTGGACTTGCTTGATAACTATTATCCACTTGTGGGCTAACACTTGGAGCCCATCTTCTAGCATTTGTCTCAACATTGCTTTGATTCGTTTGTCCATATGAACTACTATTCGATGTCTCTGATGCGCTACTGCTAGAAGAATTTGTTGAAGGACGATACCCAACTGAGCTTGTTTGACTACCTTTACCAGATAAGAAGGCTCGAGCTGCAGCTAATTCACTGGCAGACAAGTCACTCTTAGGAATATAGTGGAAATGATTGCCATGAGGAACGATATAGGCATCGCCTGTATCTTCTATAATATCAGACGCATTAAAGATATAACCATCATCCGTTGTATAACGGCCTTGGGCTCTGGCAGCGACTACCGCTTTATCGCTAGAACCACCTCCGTGATTACTACCGTGTTCCTGCTTCTGACGAGTGATTTCTTCTTTTGTTCGAATATTATCCGCATGAGCTGCATCTTTCAGGTAAACATAGTATTTCCCGTCTACCTTAATCACATAACCACCCTTAATTTCATTGACAATGTCTGAATCCTTCAACTGATAATTCGGATCTTTCATGAGGAGTTCTTCACTAATGATAGCATCATAAGGAACCTTGCCATTATAGTAATGATAATGATCTCCATGAGAGGTCACATAACCTTGATCCGTAATCTTGATAACAATTTGCTCGGCATTAATACCTTCTTTTTTACTGACTTCATCAGGTGTCAAATTCTCTGCCTTTTGGTTTGGTTGGTTGCCATCGATGTATGAAACACGGTTATTTTCTTTTACAGTTTGAGCTTGATGCAAACCTAGTTCATAAGCACAGACACTTAAAACAAGTGCAGCTGCTGACCCAGCTAGATATTTTTTATTGATTTTCATAATCTCCTCATTTCAATTCTTCTGCTAAAATACTCATATTGTCTTCTAGGTTTTCTAGGTAAGTCTTGTCATTTTGTGGGTCTGCCTCTAAAGGATTCAGAGTTTTTAGACCCACACCTGTTGATTTGACAAGAGTTTCAGCTACTTTCGAAGAAGCATTACTTTCTGTAAAAATTGTTTTAACCTTATAGGTTTTAACAAATTCCTGAATTTCTGTTAGTTGTCTTGGACTTGGTTCTTGTTCTGGAGAGATGCCTGCAATACCAAGTTGATTAAGTCCAAATCGCTTAGCTAGATAAGAAAAGGCCGTATGTTGGGTTACAAAGGTTTTCTGAGTCGCTTTTTCAAATTTAGGCTGGAATTTCTTAGTCAATTCTTGAGCTTTTTTGATAAAGGCTTGCGCATTTTTCTGGTAAGTTTCTTTGTGTTCACTATCAACCTCTGAAAGTTTATCAGCGATAATTTGGGCTTCTTCGCCAGCTTTTTCAGGATCTAGCCAAGTGTGAGGATCATAAAGCGTTTTTTCATCAACTCCATCACCTGCTTCCACATCTTCTAGACCAGGGACACGATCCAATGTCATTCCTTCTGAAGCTTCTAAAACTTTAACTTTGGATTTTTTTAGATTGGGATCCAGACTTCCCGCCCAAGATTCAAGTGTATGCGAATGGTAGACAAAGACATCTGCATCATAGATGGCTGCAATATCATTTGCTGAAGGTTCGAAGGAGTGAATTCCGCTACTTGACTGGATCATTCGAACATCATTCAAGTCACCAGATACTTCCTTGACCATGGCATAGATAGGATAAAAACTAGTCACAATTTTCATCCCTTTACCTGACTGGCTCTCCTTCTGCCCACAAGCAGCTAAACACAAAAGAAAGACACTTAACAACACTAAAAACAAATTTTGTTTCTTCATAAAAACTCCTTAACTAGTTATTTAACTAGTTAATATTCTACTCCGTTTTTTTTTATTGTCAAGCATTTTATGAACTAGTTAATAAAATTTCTGCTATTAAACTATAAAAAAACCTTGCAACTTAGTTGCAAGGACTTTTCGATTAATCAAAGTTAACGTATTCTTTTTGAAGTTCAAGAACTTCTTCCATTGTTGAACACTCTGTAAGGGCACGGTTAGCGTACTCTTCCATCTTAGCAGTATCCAATTTCTTCATCAAGCTACGTGTACGAAGGACAGATGTTGCTGACATAGAGAATTCATCCAAGCCCATACCGACAAGAAGTGGAACAGCTTTTTGGTCACCAGCCATCTCACCACACATACCAGCCCATTTACCTTCAGCGTGAGCTGCCTTGATAACGTTGTTGATCAAGCGAAGGATTGATGGGTTATATGGTTGGTAAAGGTATGAAACTTGCTCGTTCATACGGTCTGCTGCCATTGAGTATTGGATCAAGTCGTTTGTTCCAATTGACATGAAGTCTACTTCTTTTGCAAATTGGTCTGCAAGCATTGCTGCTGCAGGGATTTCAATCATGATACCAACTTGGATGTCATCCGCAACTGCAACTCCTTCAGAAAGAAGGTTTGCTTTTTCTTCTTCATAAACTGCTTTAGCTGCACGGAATTCTTTCAAGAGGGCAACCATTGGGAACATGATACGCAATTGACCATGAACAGAAGCACGAAGAAGGGCACGGATTTGTGTACGGAACATTGCATCTCCAGTTTCAGAAATAGAGATACGAAGGGCACGGAATCCAAGGAATGGGTTCATTTCGTGTGGCATATCGAAGTAAGGAAGTTCCTTATCTCCACCGATATCCATTGTACGAACAACCACTGGTTTACCATTCATTCCCTCAAGAACAGCCTTGTATGCTTCATACTGCTCATCTTCAGTTGGGAAGTCTTGAGAATCCATGTACAAGAACTCTGTACGGTAAAGTCCAACAGCTTCTGCACCGTTGTTGTTAACACCTTCAACGTCTTTTGGAGTACCGATGTTAGCAGCCAACTCGAAGTGTTTACCGTCAGCAGTTACTGTTTGAGCATCTTTCAAAAGTGCCCATTCAGCTTTTTGTTTAGCATAAGCTTCACCAGCTGCTTTAAATTCTGCCGCTTGTTCATCTGTTGGGTTGATAATCACTTCACCAGTAATTCCGTTAACGGCAAGGATATCACCGTCTTTCACCACTTCAGTGATGTTATTTGTTCCCAATACAGCTGCAATTTCAAGTGTACGTGCCATGATAGCTGAGTGGCTTGTACGTCCACCGATGTTTGTTACAAAAGCTTTTACAAAGTTTTTGTCCAATTGAGCTGTATCAGATGGTGTCAAGTCATGCGCAATTACGATTACTTCTTCATTGATAGAAGCTGGGTTTGGCAATTTTTTACCAAGAAGGTTAGCCAACACACGTTTTGTCACGTCGCGGATATCCGCTGCACGTTCTTGCATGTATGGGTTGTCTTCCATGCCTTCAAAGATAGTGATGAACATGTCAGTCACTTCTTTAAGACCTGCTTCAGCATTGACTTTCTTAGCACGGATTGTTTCTTTAATCTGACCAATTAATTCTGGGTCAGCAAGAACCATCAAATGAGCGTCAAAAACTTGAGCCGCTTCTTCACCAAGCGTACCTACAGCTTTCTCACGGATAAGAGAAAGCTCGTTTTGAGAAGCTTCAAGAGCTACATCCAAACGAGCCTCTTCTGCGTTTGTATCTTCGACTGAAACAGTCTCGAATGACAAATCCGGTTGAACGAGTAGATATGCTTTTGCAACTGCAACACCATCAGATGCTGCGATTCCTTTAAGCATTTCTGTCATTTTTCTTATGCCAATCCTTCTTTTTCCATTGTTTCTGAGATTGCAGCGATAGCGTCATCTGCATCTGCACCTTCAGCTGAGATAGTTACGTCAGCACCTTGGCCAACACCAAGACTCATAACACCCATGATTGATTTAAGGTTAACTGATTTACCTTTGTACTCAAGAGTGATATCTGAAGCAAATTTGCTTGCAGTTTGTACCAACAATGTTGCTGGACGTGCGTGAATACCTGTTTCTGCCACTACGTGGAAATCTTTAGAAGCCATAGTTTGACTCTCCTTTTGTTCTTTCTTTTTTGAGTTATATGTGATAACCCTTACAATTTGGTATTATATCATCTTCTAGGATTTTTTTCAAGCATTTTATGGGATTTATTCGATTTCCTTTCAGATAACTTGCTGAAAATCTTCTATTCTAGATAACAAAACACAGGATATAGTTTTTCAAAAAACAACTTATAGGATAATTATCACTATCTCACAAAACAAACACTACATATTGTGTTTTGTGAGCTTGAGCAGAAAAATAGACCACTATATTTAGTTTCAAATCATTGACAAAAATTTATTTTCTGATATACTAAGAAAGTAATCTATTTTGAAAGAGGAGTTACACAATGGTAACCGTTTATTCTAAAAACAACTGTGTCCAATGTAAGATGACCAAACGTTTCTTGGACAGTAATAATGTCGCTTATCGTGAAATCAATCTTGATGAGCAACCTGAGTATATCGATCAAGTTAAAAAGCTCGGTTTCAGCGCAGCTCCTGTTATCCAAACACCAACTGAAGTCTTTTCAGGTTTCCAACCAGGAAAATTGAAACAATTAGCATAATCTTAGTACATCATCCAGAAGAAACTGCTTCTAGGGCTAACTTAGAAGCCTTTCTTTTGTAATTAGATAAGGGAAATTTTATGGGATTAAAACATCTTGAAGACGTAACTTACTTCCGTCTCAATAACGAAATCAACCGTCCTGTCAATGGACAAATCATGCTTCATAAAGATAAGGAAGCCTTGGATGCCTTCTTTAAAGAAAATGTAGTTCCAAACACTATGGTTTTTGATTCAATCAAGGATAAAATCAACTACCTCATTGAACACAACTACATCGAAACAGCCTTTATCAAGAAATACCGTCCAGAATTTTTGGAAGAATTAGCTCAATTTATTAAAGAACAAAACTTCCAATTCAAGTCTTTCATGGCTGCCTATAAGTTTTACAATCAATATGCCTTAAAGACTAATGACGGTGAATATTATCTTGAAAGCATGGAAGACCGTGTCTTCTTTAACGCCCTTTATTTCGCTGATGGCAATGAAGCTGTTGCAATCGATATTGCCAATGAAATCATCCACCAACGCTACCAACCTGCTACTCCTTCCTTCTTGAATGCTGGACGTGCTCGTCGTGGAGAGTTGGTATCTTGCTTCCTGATCCAAGTAACTGATGATATGAACTCTATCGGACGTTCTATCAACTCAGCTCTTCAACTTTCACGTATCGGTGGTGGTGTGGGAATTACCCTCAGCAACCTTCGTGAAGCTGGCGCACCTATTAAAGGCTATGAAGGAGCTGCTTCTGGCGTCGTTCCAGTTATGAAACTTTTCGAAGATAGCTTCTCTTACTCTAACCAATTGGGTCAACGTCAAGGTGCTGGTGTTGTCTACCTCAACGTCTTCCACCCAGATATTATCGCCTTCCTTTCAACTAAGAAAGAAAACGCCGATGAAAAAGTTCGTGTCAAGACCCTTTCACTTGGTGTCGTGGTACCCGATAAATTCTACGAATTAGCTCGTAAAAATGAAGAAATGTACCTCTTCAGCCCTTACTCAGTAGAGCTTGAATACGGTGTGCCATTTAACTACATCGACATCACTGAAAAGTACGATGAACTAGTCGCAAATCCAAATATCCGCAAGACAAAAATCAAGGCGCGTGATTTGGAAACTGAAATCTCTAAATTGCAACAAGAGTCTGGCTACCCTTATGTAGTCAACATTGATACGGCTAACCGTGCAAATCCTGTTGATGGTAAGATTATCATGAGTAACTTGTGTTCTGAGATTCTTCAAGTTCAAGAACCAAGCTTGATCAACGATGCTCAAGAATTCCTGCAAATGGGAACAGACGTTTCATGTAACCTTGGTTCAACCAACGTTGTCAACATGATGACTTCACCCGATTTTGGTCGTTCTATCCGTGCTATGGTTCGTGCCCTTACTTTCGTTACAGATAGTTCACACATCGTAGCTGTTCCTACCATCGACCACGGAAATAGCCAAGCTCACACCTTTGGTCTCGGTGCCATGGGACTTCACAGCTACCTTGCCCAACAATTGATTGAATATGGGTCACCTGAGTCTGTTGAGTTTACTAGCATCTACTTTATGCTTATGAACTACTGGACTTTAGTTGAGTCAAACAATATTGCGCGTGAACGTGGTATTACCTTCCATAACTTTGAAAAATCAGACTATGCTAACGGAAGCTACTTTGACAAGTATGTAACTGGCGAGTTTGTTCCAAAATCAGAACGTGTTAAAGAACTTTTCAAAGATGTCTTTATCCCAAGTGCTGCTGACTGGGCTGAACTTCGAGACAAGGTTCAAGCAGATGGTCTTTACCACCAAAACCGCCTTGCTGTAGCGCCAAATGGTTCTATCAGCTATATCAACGACGTTTCTGCTTCTATCCACCCGATTACGCAACGTATCGAAGAACGTCAAGAAAAGAAAATCGGGAAAATCTACTATCCTGCTGCTGGCTTGTCAACAGAAACCATTCCTTACTACACTTCTGCTTACGACATGGATATGCGTAAGGTGATTGATGTTTACGCTGCTGCAACTGAGCACGTGGACCAAGGACTTTCACTCACACTCTTCATGCGTAGTGACATTCCAAAAGGACTTTACGAATGGAAGAAAGAAAACAAACAAACGACACGTGACTTGTCAATCCTTCGTAACTATGCCTTTAACAAGGGTATCAAGTCTATCTACTACGTCCGTACCTTTACAGATGATGGGGGAGAAGTCGGTGCTAACCAATGTGAAAGCTGTGTGATTTAATCATAATTTGAAAGGACTGGATTAATGTGGGTTAGAAATAGATACACTGGACCAGGTGGTGGTCTTTACACTGGACCAGGTGGTGGTCTCTACACCGGACCAGGCGGTGGTGCGTATACTGGACCAGGTGGTGGTCTTTACACTGGACCAGGTGGCGGTCTCTACACTGGGCCAGGTGGCGGTCTTTACACTGGACCAGGTGGTGGTCTCTACACCGGACCAGGTGGCGGTCTTTACACTGGGCCAGGTGGTGGTCTCTACACCGGACCAGGTGGCGGTCTCTACACCGGACCAGGTGGCGGTCTCTACACTGGGCTAGATAGTTCTCCATATATGAGTAATATTCCACCATTAGAAGTTTTTCTAAAAGAACTCGAAAAGAGAAATTTAAATCATTACGCAAATATGATTAAAAAGCATTTGCATTAACAAAATATAGAGGAGAGATTTTACAAAATGGAAACTTACTACAAAGCCATTAACTGGAATGCCATCGAAGATGTCATCGACAAATCAACTTGGGAAAAACTGACGGAGCAATTCTGGCTTGATACACGTATTCCTTTGTCAAATGACTTGGATGACTGGAGAAAGCTATCAAATGTAGAAAAAGACTTGGTTGGAAAAGTCTTTGGTGGTTTAACCCTTCTCGATACTATGCAATCTGAAACTGGCGTTCAAGCCCTTCGCGCAGACATCCGTACACCACATGAGGAAGCCGTCTTCAACAACATCCAATTTATGGAATCTGTTCACGCTAAATCTTACTCATCAATCTTTTCTACTTTGAATACAAAGGCTGAGATTGAAGAAATTTTCGAATGGACCAATACCAATCCTTACCTACAAAAGAAGGCTGAGATCGTTAACGAAATCTACCTAAACGGCAGCCCACTTGAAAAGAAAGTTGCCAGCGTCTTCCTTGAAACTTTCCTCTTCTACTCTGGTTTCTTCACTCCCCTCTACTATCTTGGTAACAACAAACTAGCCAATGTTGCGGAAATCATTAAATTGATCATTCGTGATGAGTCTGTTCACGGAACTTACATTGGTTACAAATTCCAACTTGGTTTCAATGAATTACCTGAAGATGAGCAAGAAAAACTCAAAGAATGGATGTACGATCTGCTCTATACTCTTTACGAGAATGAAGAAGGTTATACAGAGAGCCTCTATGACGGTGTTGGTTGGACGGAAGAAGTCAAAACTTTCCTTCGCTACAATGCTAACAAGGCACTCATGAACCTGGGACAAGATCCACTTTTCCCAGACTCAGCAGATGATGTCAATCCAATCGTCATGAACGGTATTTCAACAGGAACATCTAACCACGACTTCTTCTCTCAAGTCGGAAATGGTTACCTTCTTGGCGAAGTTGAAGCCATGCAAGACGATGACTACAACTACGGTTTGGACTAATTCACTTATCCCAGAACTGATAACAAATATCATGGTTTGTTTAAAACAACCATGATATTTTTGTTTTTGTTTTCTTTTGTTTTTTAAATTGATTGATTGAATACTTTATGATAAAATAGTAATAGAAATAGAGGTGATAACGATGTTAAAGCAGGAAAAACTAGATAATATTCTAGAAACGGTAAATACAAAGGGAACTATTACTGTAAAAGAAATTATGGCTCGCTTAGATGTATCAGATATGACTGCTAGACGCTACTTGCAAGAGTTGGCAGACAAGGATTTACTTGTTCGGGTGCACGGTGGAGCTGAAAAAATTCGCACAGGTTCCATTTTAAACAATGAACGTTCCAATATCGAAAAACAAAGCTTACAAATCGCAGAAAAACAAGAAATCAGCCGTTTTGCAGGCCATTTAATTGATGAGGGTGAAACCATTTTTATTGGTCCAGGGACAACCTTGGAATCTTTTGCCCGTGAACTTCCAATCGATAATATTCGTGTTGTAACAAACAGTTTACCAGTCTTTCTCATCTTAAACGAACGAAAACTAACAGATTTGATTTTAATCGGTGGAAACTATCGCTCTATTACTGGAGCCTTTGTCGGAACACTAACCTTGCAAAACTTGGCCAATTTACAATTTTCTAAAGCTTTCGTTAGCTGTAATGGTATTAAGGACAATGCGATTGCGACCTTTAGTGAAGAGGAAGGTGAATCTCAACGCATCGCCCTCAATAATTCCAATAAAAAATACTTACTAGCTGACAATAGTAAGTTCAATAAATTTGATTTTTATACCTTCTACAATATCTCTGATATTGATATCATCGTTTCAGACTCTAAACTGAGCAAAGAAACCTTTGAACAACTTTCAAAACAAACAAAAATTATTCTTTCTAAACCATAAAACTGAGGATTGATAAAAAATAAAATGCGTCATATCAAGAAAATAAGAATCTTGATATGACGCATTTAATAATGAAGATTTTTACAAAGAGTTTCCTAGATTCTTTATGATTGTTGAAACGGCATAAAATCTGAATCAAAGGAGATATTATCCCATTCTTCAGGATTGATAAAATTTAAAAAGATATTTTTAAATTCTTCCAGCTCATAGTCTGAATGGCAAATCCATTCTTTACCGGTAGAGACATACCATTTCCCAAGTTTTTTCAGCTCCTCATTAGTCAAACAAGGTATTTGAGAACATTTATCAAAATTGATAATATAAACTTTTTCATAAATTGATTGGATAAAATCTTTGAACATCTTTTGCCTCACTAGAATTCTATATCTAATTACTAATTCTACTAGTCTATAATCTGACTTTCCGCTACTTTCTTGTACCAGTGAGCTGATTTCTTAGGATAACGTTCTTGAGTTTCAAAGTCTACATAGAAGAGACCGTAACGTTTTTCATAACCGTTTGACCATGAGAAGACATCCATTAATGACCAAATGAAGTAACCTTTTACATTAGCTCCATCTGCAATAGCATCAGATAATACTTCCAAGTGTTGTTTCACATAATCAATACGACCATCATCGTAAACAGTGTTATCGACGAACTCATCTTTATAACCAAGTCCATTTTCAGTGATGTAAATCTTCTTATAGTTCGGATAATCTTTCTTCACACGCATGATTTGGTCATACAAACCTTGAGGGTAGATAATCCAATCCCAGTCTGTACGTGGTACATAATCAGGAGCTACACGACGACCAACACCTTTGATTTGGTACTTAGAACTTCCTTTCTCACCCTTACCATTATGGATAATTTCAGTTTCTCCATCAAATGCTTCCATCCAGTCACTCATATAGTAGTTGATTCCTAGGAAATCATTCAAGTCTTTTGCAGCTTCTAATGCTGTGAAATCTTCTTCACGAAGATCCAAGCTACCACCATTGACTGATAAGATATGGTTAACACCTTCCATCGTTTCATCTGAATAGCGTCCTAGATAAGTTGCATCCAAAATAAATTTATTGTGAATAATATCTTCCAACTCAGCTGCACGAACATCTGCTGGATTTTTAGGATCTAAAGGATACTTGGTTGGGAGAGCGTGCACGACACCGATTTCGCCTTTATAGCCTTTATCTTTGTACAATTTTACCGCACGCGCATGAGAAACCATCATATTGTGGTGCGATTGGAAAACTTTGGCAAGGTCGTACTGAATACCTGGAGGGAATTTCCCAACCAAGTATTGACCATCACCGATTGGTCCAATTTCATTGAATGTTGTCCAATAGTTTACTTCTGGAAATTCTTCAAAACAGAAGGCAGCGTAATCTACAAAGTGTTCGATATTTTCACGGTTTAAGAAGTCTCCATTTGAGTGGAGAGCTTCTGGCGTGTCAAAGTGATGAAGAGTTACAAAGGGCTCAACGTGACGTTTGTGGCACTCTGCAAATAAATTATGATAAAACTCAACACCTTTCTGATTTACTTGTCCGTAACCGGTTGGGAAAATACGTGACCAAGCAATAGAAATTCGAATACCATTGACACCATACTCTTCTGCTAACTTTAGGTCAACTGGATATCGATTGTAAAAGTCACTGGCTGGTTCTGCAGTGTACCAGTAGTTATCTTCAAGATATTTATCCCAAGCTACTGGTCCTTTACCATCAGTATGTGTAGCACCTTCTGCTTGATAAGCAGCTGTTGCGCCACCAAAAATAAAGTCTTTTGGTAATGTTTTTGTCATTTTTTTCACCTATTTCTTGATTTAAAATAAAGTAAAAGTGAGAGGAGAGGAGTCAGTGAGCCACCCTTCTCCATCTCACTTCTTGTACCGAGTCACCAAATTGTGACATGAGGAGGTAAAAACGATATCTTTTTACCGACGAATTAATAAGGCTATTAGGAAATTCGCCATAGCGATTTCCGTAACGATAGGAGACTATTTCAGAATCCCTATCGTTAATCGAATTGTGACATGAGAAGGTAAAAACGATATCTTTTTACCGACGAATTAACAAGGCGATTAGGAAATTCGCCATAGCGATTTCCGTAACGAGAGGAGACTGTTTCACAGTCCCTATCGTTAATCGAATTGAACTTGTACGAATGCAAGAGCACCTTTTCCATCACGAGTTAATTTGATGTATTGAGCGCCTTCTGTTTTCGCAAGTTTAATACCGAGTTTATCAGTTTCTGCTTTCATATCTTCAAAGTTAGAAGCTACTTGAGGAGCAAGGATAACAAGATCAAACTCTGGCAACATTTCACGGTGAGCACCATAGCCACCTGCTGCTGCTTTCACAGGGACATTGTATTCTGCTGCTGCCTTATTCAAAGCATTTGCAAGAAGTCCACTTGTACCTCCACCTGCACAGAGAACGAGGACATTTGTTTCTTCAGTGATGGTATTTTGTGCTGCTTCCACACCTGCTTTTTCAAGGATAGCATCTGCTTTAGCTGTATTAAAGTTCGCAGCAACTTTTTCTTTCAATTCATCATTAGATTTACCTGAACGTTCTTCTTCAAGAATTTGTTCATCATAGACCTTAAGGAATGGATAGTAAATGACTACGTCAACCACGATTAGAAGAGCAGCAAGAATGAATGATAGAACTTGGAAGTTAGTACCAAGAACTAGACCTAGTGGAGCTGGAGTTGTCCATGGTAGATTAGCAGTAAATGAATTCATGCCAAGTGTTTCAATAAAGAATTTGAAGATCCAAACGTTTGCGATTGGAGCAAAGATAAATGGAATGAAGAAGATCGGGTTCAATACAAGCGGTGCACCAAACAAGATTGGTTCATTTACACCAAAGAAAGTTGGAACTACTGAAGCACGTCCGATTGCGCGGTTACGTTTTGATTTTGTTAACCACATGAACATGAATGGAACAACCAGTGTCGCACCTGTACCACCCATGGTAACGATAAACATTTGTGTACCAGAAGTAAGAATCTTGTCAGCGTGCATACCTTGTTGAAGAAGGTTCAAGTTGACTTCGGCATTTGCATAGGTAATAGCTGCGATTGCTGGTTCAACGATAGATGGACCATGGATACCAACAAACCAGAAGAAGGCAAAGGCACCAAAGATAATGGTAATACCAAGATAGCCATCAGCTGCAGAGAATAACGGTGCAAAGAATTTACCGATTGATTCAGCTACGCTTGCACCAACAAAATGACGTGCTAGTAAATCAAGAGCATAAAGAGAAACAACAGATAGAGTGAATGGAATCACATCTTTAAAGACTTGTGAGATATTTGGTGGAACTTCGTCAGGCATACGAATAGTGACATTGTTCTTAACACAAACCTTATAGATGGCTACAGTAACAAAGGCAGCAAGGAAGGCTGAAAGCAAACCTTTTGTCCCCAAGAATCCAGTAGCTAGACCATTTTCGATAGGATCAGCTGCCAACATCAACAAACCAACAATTGCTGCCAACAATGTTGACATATAGTTGATTTGATTGGTTTTCTCCATGCTACGGTTTACTGAGTCAGTCAATGACTTAGCTGTTGTACCAGCTACCAAGAGAGCCAGAATACCCATTGAATAGCTGTAAGGTTTCATCAGAAAGGCTACAACTTCATCAGACCATTTAAAGCCCCATGAGTTTGGTACAAAGGCAATCAAGATAAAAATACTTGAGAAGAGAATAACAGGCATACCTGCAATGAAACCATCACGAATAGCACGAAGATAGATATTACGAGATAGTTTCTCAAAGAAAGGCTTTCCTTTCTCGATAAATGCAATTAGTTTGTTCATTATTTAACTCCTCTCTTATAAAGTTCGATTAAGTGGTGCATCAAATCTTTTAACAAGATAGTTGTCATCAAGTGGTCTTGACCATGCATCATGGTTACACTATACGCTAAGTCCTCACCAGAAGCTTCCTTAGTTAATAGACTTGTTTGCGCGTGGTGAGCCTCTGCAATACAGCTACCAGCTTCCTCTACCAAAGTGTCCGCTTTCGCAAAATCACCAGCTTCAGCAGCCTTCAAGGCTTCCAATAATTTTGAACGAGCATCGCCAGCATAGGCTACGATTTCAAAACCTAACAATGTTACTTCTTCTCTATTCATGATAGAATTCTCCTTATATAGTTTTAAATAAATTTTTATGACAATAAACGTTGGATATGTAGAACTAGATAAACTCGTTCACTTTTATACAAATCAAGACCCGTATGTTGCGTAATCACATCATAGATCTTGGAACCAATCTCGAAGGCTTTTGGATAGGATTGTTTAATATGATCTTCCATATCCAGAAGTGATTGGTTATCATCTCTAGATCTGTCTAAATAATCCAAGAAATAATTCAAATGTATCATAAAACGATCATAGAAATGATTATTCTCTTTGGTTCGTTGAATTGCATAGTCCGTTAAAACTTCTTCAACATTCCTGAGAATTTCTTTCCTCTTATCAATCGACTCCACAAGTTCCACTTCATTTTCGCCTTCGGCATTAATGAAATGATAAGCAATCCGAATAATTTCGTCCTCAGGAAAATGATCTGCTAGCTTCTGGCGGTAAATTTCAAATGCTTCATTTGCGATTTGAAAAGCGACAGGATACTTAGTGGAAATATCTGGCAGATTACTATCCTTGTACCTTCCTTGTGCTAGAGCTTGGTAAGAACAGTAAATATGATCTGTCAAGGTTACGTAGAGATACTCTTGAATCGGATAATGATATTTCTTTGATAGCTTATCAATGATTTCATAAGTCACTGTGATAAAATCAAGCGGAACATCTTTGAGGAGAGCCATAAAGTTTTCTCTTGACTCTTCGGTCTTCATCCGAAAGATTTTCTCAACCTGATGTTCAGTAATCAAATCTCCCTTCCTCTTCCCAAATGCAATCCCCTTACCAATTACAATCACTTCTTCTCCCTTATCATTCCTGACAAGCGAAACATTATGATTTATTGGATTTAGAATTCGATACATGTCAACCTCCTTTTATATCTTAAAGGTATATGAGTACAAAAAATGACCACAAATGAACTAGAAAATCAGCCGATTTCTAATTCACCTGTGATCATGCCTAATATTACTTAGTAACACTCACCTTGTATTAACTTGTGATTTAAGTATAGCACAAGTAAGTTATTTTGTAAACCTTTACATACAACTTTTTTTAAATTTTTTTAGATTCATGTTCCTAACCTAGGAGGACTTACTTACACGCGTTCTTTCCATGAAGTCGCTGTTGTTTGAAGAACTTTGTTGAGTTCGTCAATGTTTTCAAAACCAGTTGTGCGAAGCCATTCGCGAGCTGCTGCTTCACCATCTTTGATGTATGCTTCAACTGATCCAGCCCATGTAGCACGGCCACAAAGAACTCCGTTAAAGTTTGCACCTGATTCATGAGCAAATACAAGAGTATCTTGGAAAAGTTTAGCTGATACACCAGCACTCAAGTAGATGTATGGCAAGTTAGTTGCTTCATCTTGGGCTTTAAAGAAGGCTGCTGCTTCTTCACGTGTATAAACTACTTCACCTTCAGCGAAGCCTTCAACATATTTAATGTTAACAGGAACTTCAACTTTCAAGACATCAATGTTAAAGCGTGGGTCTGAGAAGACTTTCATAGCACCAATAACTTTGTGTGGTTTTACTTTCGCATATTCTACAGAACCTGCGTCAGCAATTTTTTCATCGTAAGCAAGGATTTCAAGGAAGAATGGGATATCTTCAGCCACACACTCAGAACCAATACGTTCGATGTAAGCTTGTTTTTCTTGGTTGAGTTCATCTGAGCTATCTACATCATAGTAAAGCAAGAATTTAACTGCATCTGCACCTTCTTCTTTAATACGTTTTGCAGACCAAACATCCAAGCAGTCTGGCAAGCGTTTTGTACTTGTTGTGTCATAACCTGTTTTTTCATAAGCAAGGAGAAGACCAGCTTTTTCATCAAGAGCTTTAGTCGCTGGAAGTCCATATTCAGGGTCAAGAAGCATTGATGAAGCGTATTTAGTCAATTCATCTGCTACCAAAACTTTAAGTTCTTCCATTTGAGCCACAGTTGGTTCTTCTGTTTGGTGTTGAGCCATGAGGCGTTTCAAAGCACCACGTTGGTCAAATGCAAGAGCTGAGATGATACCATTTTCATCAGAAAGTTTTTCTAAGCGTGCACGTTTTTGTTCTGTTAAAGCCATTTTATACCTCTTTTACTATTAATTGATCATATAGAGCTTGATAGTTGGCCATGTTGACATGACCAGTCATTTTTTCTTGAGCATTGAGCATACCAAGGACATTTGCCTTGATGAGTAATTCTGCATCCGATTCTTTGTGAAGAAGTCCTGAAGAAATTCCTGCTACAGTAGAATCTCCAGATCCGACAGGATTTACCACCTGAATTCTAGGAATATCTACCTTGTAGAAAGTGTCACCATGTTTGGCAAAAGCACCGTTGGCACCAAGTGAAACGATAATCCATTCAATACCTGCAAACAAAGGTTCTTGAAGGACTTCTTTTAATTCATTCAAATCCTCAGAAACTTCTCTTCCTAGAAGCTGGGACAATTCCTCATTATTTGGTTTGATTACTGTGGGTTTATGTGGTGATTCAAGAACCGCCTGAAGTGCAGCACCAGAGCAGTCCAAGACAACAGGCTTGCCAGCTTGATTAGCAAGTTCTACCAAGCTCGCATAGTAATCAACTGGAAGGCCAGCTGGCAGACTACCTGAGATGGCTACTACTTCAACTGAGTCCAAGAGTTTTTTGAAATGATCCAAAAAGCCTTGTCCTTCCTGTTCCAATACTTCAGGACCTTTTTCAAGAACTTCTGTTTGGTTGTCACCGTGGAGAATAGCGATACAGTTACGAGTCTCTCCCTGAATTGAGAAGAAATCTTTCTTTACTTGATTATCGATATGTTCAACCAAAAACTCACCAAGTTTACCACCAACTAAACCAGTAGCAAGAACAGAATCCCCAAATTCTGAAAGTACTCGGGTAACATTGAGTCCCTTACCACCAGCCGTTTTGGTTACATCCACCACACGATTGACAGTATCAATCTTCAACTCATCCAAGGGATAGGAAATATCAATGGATGGGTTCATTGTGACTGTTAAAATCATAGGTTACCTCTTAATCGTGGTATTCTCCGCGATCCCATTTTTCAAGGAATTCAGTGAAGAAGTTTGCGTCTGTTTGTTGAGCATTGTGACTTTCAACGTGTTCAATTTTCGCAATCAATTTTTTGTTTTCTTCAGATGGTTTGTATTCAGCATGGATGAAAGCTTCGATGATGTCACACATGAGCAATTCACCGGTAATCTTACCACCAAAACCGATAACGTTGGCATTCAATTGTTCTTTAGCATAAAGGGCTGTTGTCATATCACGAACCAAGGCAGAACGGACACCTGGAACTTTATTTACAGCGTTGTTGATACCAACACCAGTACCACAGATACATACTCCAAGATCAGCTTGACCGCTAGTTACAGCCTCCCCTACTTTTTTACCAAAGATTGGGTAGTGAGTACGTGTATGGTCATATGTACCAAAGTCAATGACTTCATATCCTTTTGATTTCAAAAATTCTGAAACCGCCATTTTTTCATCTGTTACGATGTGGTCACATCCAATTGCAATTCTCATTTTTAACTTACCTTTCTTACTGTAATCTAATTAGCACATTTTGTTCAACATATCGACACGAATTTGGTGACGTCCACCATCGTATTTACCGTTAACAAATCCTTTAGCGATGTTTTTAGCCAATTCATCACCAACAAGTTGTGCACCCATAGTGATCATACGTGAGTTGTTGTGGCCACGAGTCATATAAGCTGAACGTTCGTCAGATACTTCTGCAGCAACCATTCCTTTGATCTTAGTTGCGACCATAAATGGACCAGCTCCATAAGCATCAATCACGATACCAAGGTTTTGTTCTTCTTTGTTTACTTCTGCAGCAACAGCAAGAGTCACATCAACAAAGTCTTGACCTTCAGCTGTAACATCCACAACGTGGAAGTTTTCTTTTTCCAAGAAGTCTTTCACAACTTCTTTCAATCTCAAACCTGCAGCATCTGCACCGATAACAATAGACATATTGTATACTCCTTTTTATTTTTCTAGGCTAGTAAAACCTTTTATAGTTAGCAGTTTACCTACAAAAAGTTTTCTAGCAGTTTATTGACAAATTGGATTGAATGAGATGAATGACACCTTATTCAAGTTTAGGAAACCAGTTTCCTAGAAATAATATTTCTCCATGAAAGAGAATATAACAAGTGATTATTTGTTTGTTACAAACATCATTTGTTGCTTACAAACATAATATACTCCTATTTCTGAAAAAAGTCAACAGTTAATGTTTGTTTTTGTGTTTTATTTTTTAATTTAAAAAATTTCGATATCGAAACCAATTTGATCCACTTGACCAGGTTCTAGGAGACGAACATTCTTCTTATCTTCTAGATGATCTCCTTCTTCAAGTGATGTTGACAAGCCAGACCAAGGTTCAAAAGCAATGAAAGGTCCCTTATTCAAAGTTGACCAAATAATAAGGTTTGGAAACTCTTCAAAGTGCACTTTCAATCCCTTATCATGTTTACGAGAACGAAGGGCAATTGTTCTAGATTGCAATTCATCTAAGGTGACTGCATCTGTACTGAAAAGATCATAGCTGAGGTCTAATTCTTTTTGACCTTCTAGCCATGGACTTCTATCTTGGAAATCAAGCATCCCCGTTTCTGGGAAAGAACGTGGAACAGAGCAAGTCTCTTCTTTCTCAAACTCTAAATAGTAATCTTCATAGACTTCATCATCCAGTAGAGGACAATTAAAGCCTGGATGTCCACCAATAAAGTAAGGCATGACCTTGCTAGTTTCTTTATTGAAAATTTTGTATTGAGTCCGTACTGTCTTTCCTGTAAGGATATAAGTGATTTCTAGGCGAAAATGATAAGGATAATTTTGATAGCTATTCTCATCGTCTTCAATTGCAAAAGTTACACTATTATCTGTCTGTTCAATTAATTCAAATTCTTTCTTGCGAACCAAACCATGACGAGGAATCTTTCCTTTACTTTCCTGCCCCTTCTCATCTATATAGACGGCTGTATCCTCTCTCAATGAACCACAAATGGGAAAGAGAACAGGAGCTTGTCCACTCCAATAAGTAGCATCCCCTTGCCACAAATACTCCAGTCCCTCAGCATCTTTTATAGAAGAAAGAGTCCCACCAAAACTGTTAAATTCAACTCTTAATTGTTCTGATTTTAATTCAATTACCATTATTTTCTCCGATTTCTTGATAGTTTATAAAAAACTAGGCTGTCACTCCTAATGGTATGACAACCTAGTTTCAACAATTTACATTTTATAGGAGCGCATTATTTTGCTTTTGCTGCGTACTCTTCGTTACGTTTGATCATTTGTTTTCTGTACCATGCAAAGATACCGATATAGAATACAAGGAAGGCTACAGCACCAAGGATTGCTTTGATATCACCAGTTGTAGTGTTACCAATTGTCCAACCAAGAAGTTTTTCGATTGGTCCTTCAAGAGTTGAGTGAGTGATCAATTGAGTTTGGCTCACACCTTCTGGGAAGGCACCTACACCTTTAGCAAGTTCTGTTGCAAATGGCGCGATAAGTGTACCTGAAAGAAGGAAGAGTGGCAACAAGAGTGTTCCGAAGATAATCATACGGAGCAATTTACCACGTGTTACAACCAAGAGAGCTGGAGTAACACCCATAGCGATGATACCTGCAAGTGGCAAGATACCATTTCCGACGTTTGAAAGAAGCACAGCTTCAATCAACATAATTGGTGCAAGTACGTTTGCACAAGCCCAGATTTCAGCACGACCAGCGATGAATGGCCAGTCTAGACCGATGTTAAACTTACGTCCTTCCAAACGTTTAGTAGCAACGTTTGTAATACCTTGTGAAAGTGGTTCTACGGCAGCAATGAACCATGAACCGATAAGTGAGAAGAGTTCCAAAGCTACACCGGCTGTCAAACCAAGAGACAACCAACCTTTGATAACTTCTTGCCAGTTTGCTGCATCTTTAAGTCCTTCAACCGGATGTGGAGTACCCATCAAACCGATTACGATACCAAGGATGAAACCGATGAAGAATTTAGATCCCCAGAAACCGATTTTTTTGTTCAATTTAGCAGCGTCAAAGTCATATTTATCAAGACCTGGGAAGAATTTTTCAAAAATCTTATCCAAAACCATGATAACTGGGTTCATCATGTAGTTCATGTGAGTTGAAGTCATTGGAGATGAACTTGGTGCATTAAGAAGATCGTCAAATGTTGGTTTCATCAAGTCAGAGTTGATGATTTTAAGAACTCCTACAAGGACAACTGCTGCAGTCGCGATGAAGAGTGAAACTCCTTGGCTAACTCCATTGTTGTCTGCATACCATTTAATCAAAAGACCTGTGATAGACAAGTGCCAGATATCGAAGATATCGACGTCAAGTGTGTCAGTTTTCTTCATAGCAAGCATCACTACGTTGACAATCAACATGATGAGCAAGAAGTAAAGTGTCCAAGCAGATCCCCAAGTGATTGTAGCAAGTGGTGCCCAACCAACGTCGGTGATGTTCAATTGAATACCAGTGTTTTCAACGAATTTTGCAAGTGATGCTGAGAAAGCACCATTTAACATACCGATGATGGCACCGATACCTGTAAGAGCGATGGCAAGTTTGATACCACCTTCAAGCGCTTTGGAGAATTTCACTCCAAAAAGTAGAGCCAATACTGTCAAAATGATCAGCATGATGATTGGTCCACCCATATCCAAGATAGGTTTGAACAGCTTATTGGCTAGTTCGATAATGACATCCATAATAGTTCCTCCCTTTTTATAGTTATATGAATGTTAACAAATTAAAATTAGCTTAATCCGTGTTCTTTGATAGCTGCTTCAATATTGTCAAATACTGGAGCACTCATTGCTGGGATACGGAATAAGATTGGTCCAGCTTCGATAACTGGAATACCTGGGTCAAAACCAAGGTCTGTCGCAGCAATTGGTGTGAAGATGTCATAACCTTTGATAAGGTCTTCATTAACGTCTTTGACCATTACCGCATCACAGTGAACATCGAAACCGCGGTTTGAAAGTTCTTCTTCAAGAGCACTTTTAATTTGGTGGCTTGAGTTAACACCTGCACCGCAGGCAGCAAGAATTTTAATCATATGGATTTCCTCCGATTTAATATTTTTAATAGACAAGATTAAGCAATTGCTTCAGCAATATAAGCATAGATAGCTTCTGGTTCAGAAATTTTTGATAGGTCTTCAAGATGACCATTTCCAGTAAAGAAGTCCATCAACTGAGCAAGAATGTTCGTTTGGCTTGAACTTGAGTTATTAATGATAAAGAAGAGTAAGGATACTTCTACTTCCTTATCTGGCGCAATCATATTGTGGAAAGTCACTGGTTTTTCTAATCGAACTACCACAACTTTTTCGGCAAGATTATGAACAATATCTGTGTGAGGAATAGCCACATTCGGCAAATCCTTACCCAAAAATTCCATATCTAAGCCAGTTGGAAATGACTTTTCACGCGTGATCAGGGCTTCACGATAGGTCGGAGTCACGATTTCTCGTTCTTCCAATAAAGTTGCGACCTGATCAAAGAGATGTTCTTGATTATCCGCTTCTAAGCAAAACACAAGGTTTTTGTCAAAGAAATGATCTAATCCCATAAGGTTTTCCCTTCTTTCCATTAACTTTATGCTATAAGTATAACACTATATGAAATCGTTGTCAATATTTTTGTTGTTTTTTGTCCTTTTTTTGATTGTTTTGTTTATTTTTTATCTTTATAAGCAAAACAAACATTTAAAACAAACATTTAAATCGGTTTTTAATGACTTAAACAAAAAAACAGGATACCAATCCTGCTTTAATAATTATTTTTGAATTGTCCAACTCTCTTCAATCATGGGAAGTAGATTTTTTAATGTTTCTGGAGTCCCTTCTAAAGCAACATATCTGAACCTACCATCACTAGATTTAAAAATCCATGTAATGATGTATTTTCCAGACTTAGAAATTGCGTTAACTACATAGGCTTCATAACCCCCAATAGTTGACTTAGAACCCCAAACTTTAGTGAATTCTGGATTACTTTCTTTTGAAGTAAAAATACTATCAGAAATACGAACTGTTTCAAGTTTTTGAAATTCATTATCAGAAATACCAAATTGTTCTGCTTTAAAAGTATTCAAGGTGACAATATTGACATCCGTACCGTCTGAATATTGAATATCATTGCCTCCCTGTACTTCATTGAACTTAATCCAAGACTTTGGTACTTTAACGAACCCATACTCATCAGAACCAATCACTTGACTTTCTTCTGAATTCTGTGTACTACTAAGAGTGTTTGAATTAGTTGAATCTTGACTAGTTGAAGAGCTAGTTGTTTTACTTGAATTTCCTTGAGTTTGAGCTTGATTTGAACATGCCACTAACGTGACACTTGTAAGCAAAATAGATGCTAAAAGTAAAATTTTTTTCATAATAACCTCCATATGTTACTCTACCATAAATGGAGTTAATTTACAATTTTTAATAAAAACAAATAAAGTATAAGAATTTTTTCCAATTTTAGTTCAAACATTGGATTTGATAATATAGAATATACTCTTGATTATGAAAACTGACTAAGTCGTATCGAGTATCTATTTATCCAATTATTGAATTCTATAATAACATTGAATCACTTTCCGAATATCCTTTTTCAACAAATATTTTACATTGTATTTGCTTGACTCAATCGTATATTCTTACTAAAAGTTATTAAATATAGATATATCGTCGTAAAAAACATAACAATTAAATTACCATATACATAAATATAAATAAGTAAAGAACTGGCAATAACCACATTTATAATTAGGAGAAGCCAATTTTTTAATTTAAAATTACTAAACTTTTCAACTACATGGTAATGACGAGAATTTTCTAATATAAAAATTTTATTAATCATCAGTTTTTGCTTATAAGAATAGCCCAAGCGAAATAATACTGATAATATAACAGGTAATGCAGAAAAGATAAAATACGTAAAGCTATGAGATAAAACAAGATTAAATTTATTAAAGCCAATAAATTCTATTAAAAGAATGAAAAAAATCACTATCATTATCGGTAGCATGAAAAATCTACCTAATTTTATATTTTTTGTTATATCTTCTCGCTTATCCTCAGATTGCTTTTTTATCTTATAAAATAAATCAAAATCAATCTTATAAATTTTATAAAAATAACCAAAACAAGTCGTAGATTCACAATCCAGTAACCCGTAACCATTATTTATTTCAATTAATAAATATCGAGTAAAACCATATAACTTTTCAGTTTTAATTTGTTTTTCTTCTAATACTTTCATCATAAGTTAAAGGAATCGCCCCTTCTTTACTAACAATTATAGATCCAAGCGGTAAAATAGAATCATTATTCTAATTCATTTTCTGCCCCAGTTCTTTATCAATTTTATTTAAAATTTTCCTAGTCATAATAACTTTTAGTATTCCATATAACCTCCGTATTTTACTCTACCATAAATGGAGTTAAGTTACAATTTTTAACTAAAAATATAAAACTCTTGAATGTATTTCAAGAGTTTTATATAGAATCATTATTCTTCATCCATACTCAAGACGCTAAGGAAGGCTTCTTGCGGAACTTCTACTGATCCGATGGCTTTCATACGTTTTTTACCAGCTTTTTGTTTTTCAAGCAGTTTACGCTTACGAGAAACGTCACCACCATAACATTTAGCAAGTACGTTCTTACGAAGGGCCTTGATATCAGTACGAGCCACAATTTTATGTCCAATTGCTGCTTGAATTGGTACCTCGAATTGTTGACGAGGGATAATTTTCTTAAGTTTATCAACGATGAGTTTTCCTCGTTCGTAGGCAAAATCCTTGTGAACGATAAAGCTGAGGGCATCCACCTTGTCTCCATTGAGAAGAATATCCATTTTGACCAGCTTAGATGGGCGATATTCTGACAATTCGTAGTCAAAGCTTGCATAACCACGTGTCGAAGACTTAAGTTTATCAAAGAAGTCAAAGACAATTTCAGCAAGAGGAATTTGATAGATAACATTAACCCGATTATCATCAATATAGTCCATAGTCACAAAGTCCCCACGCTTACGCTGAGCTAGCTCCATCACTGCTCCGACAAACTCCTGTGGTACCATGATTTGCGCCTTGACATAAGGCTCTTCAATGGTCGCAATCTTAGTTGGGTCTGGAAACTCAGATGGGTTGGACACATCCATAGACTCACCGTCGGTCAAATTAACTTTGTAAATAACAGACGGAGCTGTCATGATGAGGTCGATGTTAAACTCACGTTCCAAACGTTCTTGGATAACATCCATATGGAGAAGTCCAAGGAAACCACAACGGAAACCAAATCCAAGTGCCTGTGATGTTTCTGGTTCAAATTGGAGACTAGCATCATTCAGTTGCAATTTTTCAAGGGCTTCACGAAGATCATTGTACTTGTTTGACTCAATTGGGTAGAGACCCGCAAAGACCATAGGATTCATCTGCTTGTAGCCATGTAATGGCTCTGCTGCAGGATTAGTTGCCAAGGTAACTGTATCACCCACACGAGTGTCCTGAACCGTCTTGATAGAAGCCGCAATGTAACCAACGTCCCCAGTCGCAAGAAAATCACGACCAACTGCTTTGGGTGTAAAAATACCGACTTCGGTCACATCAAAGGTCTTGCCATTACTCATGAGCTGAATCTTATCACCAGGTTTAACCACCCCGTCCATGACACGCACTTGGAGAATAACCCCACGGTAGGCATCGTAAACAGAGTCGAAAATCAAGGCCTTAAGTGGCGCCGTCACATCACCTGTTGGTGCTGGTACTTTTTCTACGATTTGCTCAAGGATTTCTTCAATACCAATACCAGCCTTGGCAGAAGCCAAAACTGCTTCACTTGCATCCAAACCAATGACATCTTCAATCTCCGTACGCACGCGCTCTGGATCTGCAGCAGGCAGGTCAATTTTGTTAATGACTGGCATGATTTCCAAATCATTGTCCAAGGCCAGATAAACATTGGCAAGGGTTTGAGCCTCAATTCCTTGAGCAGCATCAACCACCAAAATCGCTCCCTCACAGGCAGCGAGTGAACGTGAAACTTCATAAGTAAAGTCAACGTGCCCCGGCGTGTCAATCAAGTGGAAAATATAAGTTTCCCCATCTTTTGCAGTATAATTCAGCTCGATGGCATTTAACTTAATGGTAATCCCACGTTCTCGCTCTAAATCCATGCTATCCAAAAGCTGGGCCTGCATTTCACGACTGGATACGGTCTCTGTTTTTTCCAAAATGCGGTCTGCTAGAGTCGATTTCCCGTGGTCAATATGGGCGATAATAGAGAAGTTACGGATCTTCTCCTGTCGTTTTTTCAATTCTTCTAAGTTCATGATTCTCTTCCTTTCAGGGTATCTATTTATTATAAATTGTTTTTGACATTTTGACAAGACCATACCCTGCTAGGAGTACTAATCTTCAGTGACAAAGCCGTCATTTTCGATAAAGTGGTGTTCTGTCATTCCTTGGTCTGTAAAGACAATCCCATGAAGGACACCACCATAAACAGCTCCTCCGTCCATCCCAACCTTGCCATCTTCTGTAGTCCAAAGCTCAACTGTACCACGCTCTTGCTTTAACAAACCATAGACCGGTGTATGGCCAAAGACAATGATTTTTCCAGTATGATTTTCTGCTTCATGGAATGGTTTTCTGAGCCAGACTTTTTTATAATCTGTGGTTTCATGCCAGTCGTCCAAGGTCAAATCAATACCTGCGTGAACAAAGATATACTTGTCTGTCTCTACTACAAAAGGCATTTGACGAATAAATTTGACCATGTCTGCCGCTTCAGAAGCAACACGCTTGGCATCCTCAACTCCATCAACTGGTGCATCCAAGGGACGACCTAGGATAGAGTTAATGGTTGTATCTCCACCATTTCGACGATAATGGTCATAGCTTTCTTCTGGGTTATCGAGCCAAGTCAAAAACATATACTCATGGTTTCCTGATAAACAAATAGCCCCTTGATTGTCAACCAAGTCCTTGACCATTTCAAGAACACGGCGACTATCTTCACCGCGGTCAATCAAGTCCCCTAGAAAGAGCAACTGGGTCTGGCCGTCCCATGTTTTGAGAAGGTCTTCCAGCATCCCAGCTTTTCCGTGAACATCTCCAATTACATAATAGTCTGTCATCTTATTTCTCCCTGTTTCTCAACAATTCTCTGGCTTGCGTCAGGGCTGCTTCCGTCACATCATCACCTGCCAACATTTTAGCAACTTCCTCCACTCGCTCTTCAACCGTCAAGAGACGAACAGTCGAAACTGTTGAATGGTCATTACTAATCTTCTCAATAAAGAATTGATAATCCGCAATCGCAATCACTTGTGGCAAATGGGAAATAGCCAGAACCTGACCATGTTGGCCAATCTTGTGAATCTTTTGCGCAATAGCCTGAGCTACACGACCTGAAACTCCCGTATCCACTTCATCAAAGACAATGCTAGTCTTGCCTTCTTTACGTGAAAAGGCAGACTTAATAGCTAGCATGAGACGAGATAATTCTCCGCCAGATGCAACCTTGACCAAGGGTTTAAAGTCTTCGCCAGGGTTGGTTGAAATGTAAAACTCGACCATTTCATTGCCCTCACGACTGAATTTGCCCTTGCTAAAACGAACCTGAAACTGGGCTTTTTCCATATAAAGATCTTGCAGTTCTTGTTTAATCTCTGCTTCTAGTTGCTGAGCCAAGTCATGACGAGCAGATGCAAGCTGACCTGCCAAATCGACAAGATCAACTTCTAACTTCTTAAGCTCGGTTTCCATGTCCTCAGAAGAAAGATTATTGCCTGTCAAGAGATTGTATTCTTCTGTAATTTTGGCAAAATAAAGCAAAACATCATCAACAGTCCCACCGTACTTACGGGTAATAGTATGAAGGAGATCCAAACGATTCTCAACCTGCATGAGACGATTGCCGTCAAAATCAAGGTCCTCAATAATAGCTTCCAGACGCTTGCTAATATCTTCTAAGACATAGTAGGTCTCAGACAGAGAGCTTGAAATTTCACGGTATTCAGGGTCATACTCTTCGACACTTTCCATGTCATTCATGGCTGAACGAACATTGGCCAGACTTGAAAAGTCTTCATTGTCCAACATACTGTAGGCATTGGTCAGCGTATCCGCAATATTTTTATGATTAAGAAGTTTATCACGCTCTTGGTTGAGAGACAGGTCTTCTCCAGCCTGCAAGTTTGCCGCCTCAATCTCTGCCATTTGAAATTCCAACATTTCAATACGTGCCTTGTGTTCCTGTTGGTTTTTCTTGACTTCCAGAACCTGCTTGCGCATTTTTCGATAGGCATCAAAACTCGTTTGATAGGTTTCTTTCAAGGCCCAAAAGCCTGTATCACCAAATTCATCCAACATCTGGATATGAAGTTGAGGACGCATTAACTCTTCTTGGTCATGCTGACCATGTATATCCACCAGATGTTGTCCAATAGCACGCAAAACAGATAGATTAACCATCTGGCCATTCACACGACTGATACTCCGACCATTTTGCAATATTTCTCGACGGATGATAATTTCATCCCCCATTTCCAAACCTTGCTCATCAAAAATTTCCTGCAAAAGGCGACTATTTTCAACGGAGAATAGCCCCTCAATCTCTGCCTTTGGCGCACCATGACGAATAACATCTGTCGTCGCACGAGCTCCCAACATCATATTCATGGCATCAATGATAATCGACTTCCCTGCACCCGTTTCACCAGTCAAGACAGTCATCCCCTTTTCAAAATTGAGGGAAATAGCCTCAATAATGGCAAAGTTTTTTATCGAAATTTCAAGTAACATATAGACCTACCAATTTTTTACTTGTTCAAAGATTTCCTCAGCTAGACTTTCACTTCTGGCAATGACTAAAATCGAGCTATCATCAGCTAAACAGCTAAAAATCTTGTCAGCAAAAGTCTCGATTAACTGAGCTTTTACAAAAGCTGTATTTCCTGGAATGACTTGGAGATTGATCATCTTGTCCATCAATTCAGCTGATTCAATATTGTCTTCAGCCAGTTGCAAACTTTTTACGATTGATTTTGGCAATTCATAGACATAGGTGTTGTCTCTCAAAGGAATTTTGACAATGCCTAGCTCTTTGATATCCCGTGATACTGTTGCCTGAGTGGCAGTGATCCCTGCCTCTTTCAAATGTTCTACAATTTCTTCTTGTGTACCGATTTGATAATCTGTCACAAATCGTCTAATTTTTTCAAGTCTCTCTTTTTTATTCATTTTTAAATTGACTATGCGCCCTCTCTACTACTTCTTCAATTTCAGTAAGAACCTGATTGCTTGCTGACTCTTCTTTTTTCAAATACACTAAAAACTCAATATTTCCATGACCGCCTTGGATAGGAGAAAAATCCAATCCAAGGACTGAAAAGCCTTCCTCTGCTGCCATAGCTGTTACAGATTCAAGGACATTCTGATGAACTTTAGCATCTCGAATAATTCCATTTTTCCCAATCTGCTCACGTCCTGCCTCAAACTGGGGCTTAACCAGAGCCACAACCTGACCTTGATCAGCCAAGACACGATGCAAGGCCGGAAGAATCAGACTGAGGGAAATGAAACTCACGTCAATGCTGGCAAAGCTCGGTTCCTGCTCGAAATCAGTCTTTTCAGCATAGCGGAAATTGAACTGCTCCATACTGACAACCCGTGGGTCTTGGCGTAGTTTCCAAGCCAATTGATTGGTACCGACATCGACTGCAAAGACTAACTCAGCACCATTTTGCAACATAACATCGGTAAAACCTCCAGTAGAGGCACCGATATCAATCGTTGTTGCCCCTTCTACTGACAAATCAAAGGTCTGCAAGGCCTTCTCCAGTTTCAAACCACCACGGCTAACATACTTGAGTTTCTCCCCCTTGAGTTTCAGCTCAGTGTCATCGGAAATTTTCTCTCCTGGTTTGTCAAACCGTTCTCCATTAAGGACTGCTACGACTAGGCCAGCCATGACACCACGCTTGGCCTGCTCTCTCGTTTCAAACAAACCCTGTTTATAAGCTAGTACATCCACTCTTTCCTTAGCCATTGATTCTCAAACTTTCTACTACTTTTACAATCGATTCTGTTTCAAAAGGAACCTGCTGGGCAATGTCTTCTAATTTGGCATTAGCTTGATCCAGTGTTTGGTTACAAAAGGCAATAGCCTCTTCCAAGCCCAACAAGGCTGGATAGGTTGACTTTTCTGCCTGCAAGTCCTTTTGCGGTGTCTTGCCGATTTCCTCAAAACTAGCTGTCACATCCAGTACATCATCTCGAACTTGAAAAGCAAGTCCAATCAATTCCCCAATAGTTTTCAGCTTTGCCTGCATCTCAGGTGCCAATTCGGCTATAATAGCAGCTGCTTGGAAGGGATAAGCTAGTAATTTTCCAGTCTTATTAGCATGAATAGTCTGGAGTTCTTCCAAAGACAAATGCTGGTGTTCACCCTCCATGTCCAAAACCTGCCCTGCCACCATGCCCAGACTTCCTGAAGCTAGGGATAAGTTAGCAATCAAGTCCACCTTGATCTGACTTGGCAAATCTGCCTGCGCTATCAAGGCATAAGGATCTAGGAATAAAGCATCTCCAGCCAAAATGGCCATAGCTTCACCGAATTTTTTGTGATTGGTCAAGCGTCCCCGACGGTAATCATCATCATCCATAGCTGGAAGATCATCATGAATCAAGCTCCCTGTATGAATCATTTCCAGGGCCGCAGCCACCTGCGCGTGAGCAGGTTTGATGGTAACTTGTAAGGCTTCCAGAACTTCTAACAAGAGAAAGGGTCGAATACGCTTGCCACCAGCATGAATGGAATAGAGAACAGACTCTCGCAAACTAGAGGCAAACTGCTGGTCTCCATACAAGTCTTCCAAAGCCGACTCGACAAGAGCTAATTTTTCTTGCTTCTTCATTCAAAATCACTTTCTATTCCGTCTTCTTGCATGACCTTGACCAAGGTCTTTTCAGCCTTGTCCAGCGTCGCTTGGAGTTCTTTTGACAAGACCATACCCTTTTGAAAGGCAGTAATCGCATCTTCCAGAGCAATTTCACCATTTTCCAAACTTTGGACAATGCTTTCCAGTTCTGCTAGATTTTCCTCAAATTTCTTTTGTTTTGACATCTTTAACCTCTAATTCTACTTGACCATCTCGCATCAAAAGCGTCACTTGGTCTGTTTTCTTTAAATTCTCAACTGAATCAACTACGGAATCTTCTTTTTTGACAATAGCATAACCTCGTGCCACGATTCGACTGGTATCCAACATCAGCAAGGCTTCCGAAAGTCGTTTCACCTCAGCAACCTTGGCATCATAAACCAAAGCCATTTGACTACGGAGGAGCTTGTCCAACTGACCAAGACGATCTTGATAACGTTGTATTTTAGTAACAGGTGATAATTGTACCAGTCGATGCGTCCTTTCTTGGACGACTTGTTTGTTATCAGAAATCCGTGTTCGCAAACTTTGTTTTAAGCGCAGTTGCAGCTGATCCAAGCGTTGCAAATAGCCATCATACAAGCGCTCTGGCTGTCTAAAGATAACAGACTGACTGCATTTTTTCAAAGCTTCTTGTTTCTTCGATAGGACATTTCGGACTGCTGTTGCCATCCGTTTTTCCTGATTTTGCAAATGAGCCAATATATCCAACTTGGTCACAGGTGTTGCCAGTTCAGCTGCAGCTGTTGGCGTCGCAGCGCGTCTATCTGCCACAAAATCTGCCAAGGTCACATCCGTCTCATGCCCCACACTAGAAATAACTGGCAAACGAGACTCAAAAATAGCCCGTACCACAATTTCTTCGTTAAAGGCCCAGAGATCCTCTATGGAACCACCACCACGACCAATAATCAGCAAATCCAAATCGTCTCGTTGATTAGCACGCGTAATATTTCGAGCAATTTCCTCCGCAGAACCTTCACCTTGAACCTTGGTCGGATAGAGAAGAATATCCACACCTGGAAATCGCCTGCTGACAGTCGTGATAATATCTCGAATAACGGCTCCACTACGACTTGTCACTACACCAATTCTCTTAGAAAATTGGGGCAGAGGTTGCTTGAAGCGTTCTTGAAACAGGCCTTCTTCTGTCAATTTTTTCTTGAGTTGTTCAAACTGAATCGCAAGCGCCCCAACCCCATCAGGCTCTGCCTTTTCAATGATAATGGAGTAGCTACCACTTGGTTCGTAGACCTGTACGCGCCCGATCACATTGATTTTCATCCCTTCTTCCAGTTCGAAGCCTAATTTCTGATAAATCCCAGACCAGATGGTCGCTTGGATAACTGCATGGTCATCTTTTAGGGAGAAATATTGGTGAGTAGGTCGTTTACGAAAGTTGGAAACTTGACCAGTTAAATAGACCCGTTCCAAATAAGGGTCTTTATCGAATTTCATTTTCAGATACTTGGTCAAAGTTGTTACCGATAAATACTTTTCCATCTCCACCTACTATTCATTTTCTTGCTCTTTCATGGGTATTATTATACCAAAAATATGCCTAAAAATCTCCATTTATGTACCATTATGAGGGAAAAATAGAAAAAGGAGGCAAGGCCTCCACATCTGATTATTTGCTATTTCGAGCTTCATCCAAAATCTTTTCAATTTTGGTTGTCAACAGGTCAATAGCCACGGTATTGCTGACCCCTTCAGGAATGACGATATCAGCATAACGCTTGGTTGGTTCGATAAACTGATGATACATAGGTTTAACCACACCTAAGTACTGGTCAATGACGCTATCAAGGCTACGGCCACGCTCTTCCATATCACGCTTGATACGACGAATAATGCGCACATCATCATCCGTATCCACAAAAATCTTAATATCCATCAAATCGCGCAGACGCTTATCCTCCAAGACCAAAATCCCCTCAACGATAAAGACATCTTGAGGCTCCTGACGATAAGTCTTGCTGCTTCGTGTATGCTCTGTATAGTCGTAAGTCGGAATGTCCACCGGACGCCCTGCCAACAATTCCTTAATCTGCTCGATCATCAAGTCTGTATCAAAGGCAAAAGGATGGTCGTAGTTGGTTTTGACACGCTCTTCAAAGGTCAAATGAGACTGATCCTTGTAGTATGAGTCATGCTCAATCATGGAAATCTTTTCATCAGGGAAATGCGATAAAATGGCTCTTGAAACACTGGTCTTACCTCCACCAGAACCACCTGTCACTCCGATAATGATTGGTCTATTTTGCATGCTATCCTCCGTTTTTTTATCCGTCGTCTATTCTATCACATTTTTTGCAAAATTTATAGTCTGATTTGGATAGTCTAGGGGAAACAACACTCCCTACACCTCAGTTAGACTAGCTAAAAACCTTCCTTGGCTTGTAGAGATTGTCCCGTTTTTCTAGAATGGCTAGCAATTTATCATCTTCAAAGGCAGCTAATTCTTGTTCTGTTTGTTCGAGTTCTATAAAACGACCAAAGCGCACTTCTGTAGCCTCTTCTGGACTTAGGAAAACTTTGACAAGGTCCCCTGTCCCAATCTCTAGAGGATGGAAAAAGTCCAATTGGCCAGCCTCCACTTTCCCAGCAATTTCTTCCAAGGTAAGTGCGTCTTCTAATTGTAAGCCAGCAGCACTAGTACGAGTTAACTGAGACATATGGGCAGCATAGCCAAGTTTTTCTCCTAAGTCAACCGACAAGGTACGGATGTAAGTCCCTTTACTGCATTTTACACGAAAATTAAAGCGTGCAAGATGACCCTCATAAGAAATCGGACTTGTCCGTTCAAATTGATAAATGGTCACCTGACGTTCTGGACGCTCAACTTCCTGACCAGCACGCGCATACTCATAGAGCTTGCGACCATTAACCTTAACCGCAGAGTACATAGGCGGAATCTGAATAATAGGTCCTGTCAGACTGGCAATTGCTTCATCAACAAGCTTTTCATCCAAGTGCGACAAAACAGGCGTCTCTGCAACCACTTCCCCACTGGCATCCTCTGTCGTCGTTGAATAGCCAAGAGTGATTTCCCCCTCATAGACCTTGCCATCATCCTGCATGAACTCGACCATGCGGGTTGCCTTGCCAACTGCAATAGGCAAAACACCCACCACATCCGGATCCAAGGTCCCACCATGACCAATCTTCTTAGTTCCCAAAATCTTACGCAGTTTAAAAACCGCATCATGCGAGGTCATCCCTGCTTCTTTTTTTAAGTTGATAATACCGTTCATATCTTGCTTTCTAATTCCCTTTTCACTTTACATCAACATATTCTATCTTAGACAGATTTTAAAACTATATCAGCTCATTTTTCTAAATACTTCCTAGCTTCCTGAACATAAAAGAGCTCTGGATTTTCATGGGCAATGCTTTCAAACAAACTACGGGCACGAGCTTCATCTCCTTTTAGCTGGGCATTGAGAGCTCCATAATAAGAAAACATGATTCGAGCTAACTTACTTTCTGGTTCAGTAATGTCGAAGTAGTCGTTCACTTCTTTATTGAACACAATATCTTTTATGGCTTGGGCTTGAGCAACAAGTATAGCTTTGCCTCCTTTAAAATCTGGTGCCTTGGACAATTGTTCCTCAAAGAAAGCAATATCTTGCGCATCTTGAAGATGAATGGAAACTGTTAATAGTTCAAAGCTTGATATTAAAAACGCAGGGGTTCTGAATCTCTTCCAAATTTTTTTCAAATCATATTTGGACATATTTTCCTTGGCAGCTTGAAAATCTCCTTTTAAATAAGCCACTCGACCTTGGATAATTTGGTAATTCTCACGATATGTTGCCCTAAAGGGCTTAATAGATTTTTCTGATTGAACTCTTAACATGTCTTCATATAGCTTAAGATCAATAGAATCGTGTAACACTAGAACAATAACTTTGCTAGATACAAATCTTAAATAAAATACAAAGACAAGAGCAAAAAAGTCAATAACTAATAATATGAGTCCCAATATTTCCAAATTGCTTTGAAATACTAAAAATACTGCCATCGCATCAACAACTAAGACTAAAAATACGCAAATTAGAATAACCCTATCAAGTTGTAGAAGAGTGTTTTCTGTCGCCCTACTTACTATTTTTTTAATTAATTTCATATATTACTCTCATTTCACTGATTCTAAATATTTTTTCGCTTCCTGAACATAAAAGAGTTCTGGATTTTCATGGGCGATACTTTCAAACAAACTACGGGCACGAGCTTCATCTCCTTTTAATTGGGCATTGAGAGCGCCATAATAAGAAAATATGATTCGAGCTAGCTTATTTTCAGGTTCAGTGGTGTCGAAGTAGTCGTTCGCTTCTTTATTGAACACAATATCTTTTATGGCTTGAGCTTTAGCAACGAGTTTAGCCTTACCATCTTTCGAATCTGGCGCCTTGGACAATTGTTCCTCAAAGAAAGCAATATTTTGCTCATCTTGAATATGGATAGAAGATAGAAAATCATAATATAATTTCTTCAATTCAAATATTTTTCTATTTTTTTTAGAAATATTAGAAAGATTGATATTTCTTAAAATCAATCAAAACCACCTTCCAATATAGAAGAACTTTCCATGTCAATAAATTTAAAAAGATGCCAATAACTATAAATAATACTGACAAAAATAACAGATAACGTACTGCAATAATATTCTGTTTAAACAATAAAAACAAACCCAAAATTGCTATATAAACTGCAACAACTACTAAATATGAAGATAATCGAATACAAATATTATAAAGAAATTTTACATCTTTATTTGCTAATAATTTAATCAAGCTTTTCAATTTTATAAAAATCCTCCGAATAAAATTGTTTACTAGATTCTCTCAGTAAAAAATTTTCAAAATCACCTTCATCTTCAACTATTGTATACATTCCGTTGTTAACTATAAAATAGTCATTATTGATCATGTAGTGTCCATCGGAAAGTCCTGAAAAATCAATGTCATCTAACTTCAATTTGTCACGTTCACTAAGTGTTAAACATAAACGAAGGGCTCCCTCTTTCATATAGTCTTTAAGAGAAATTGCTGCATATCCTCCAAATGCTTGTTTTTCTGGACTAGATGAGTTTTGATTTTGAGCTGCTTTTTCTTTAATAAAAGAAGTGATTCTAAACGAACGTGATATTTGAAAACCTGGGCTAGCTAATGGTTGATCTTCAGCATCAAATACAGATAAATCATAACCTTTCTTTTTTATAGCATCTTCTACTACTGACTTAAAATCTTTTAGAACTATTTGAGCTTCATCACTTGAAACAGCATTTTCTATAAATTCCTTTAGGCCGTAGTCTTGATCAATGAAAGTAACATATTTCAATTTTTGACGCGTGTACTTAGCACCCACTTTTAATGTAACTCCCTTATCGAAAACATCAAAGACACCTACATCGGAAATATTACTATCATAGTATGAAGACTTAAGTGTTAATTCGTAGTTCAACCCCCTAGAATGATAAAACTCTTGTAATTGTTGTACTTTGGCATTATTTCTCAAGTAAGTTTGAATTTCACTGCCTAGAAATGGAGAAAGAGTTCCCGCTAATACTATAATGACTACAAATCTACTCACTTTTTGATTGTACTCAACCTTTTGATAAATCCAATCTAAATACGGAAATAAAAATAATGAAAAAATGAAACTCCAAAGGTCAATATCTTTTATAAAGTCAAAGGAAACGATCATTTTAAATCTTAGCACAAACATCAGAAAAATTGCTAAAAAAATATTGCCAATCAATAGGAATGCAATCAGACATTTCGTTCGATTTTTTGCCTTTATCACATAAGTTATACCTACAATAAGATTGGCTAAAAAGCTAATTCCGTAGCCTAAGACTGTTGGAAGAAGGCCAAAAACACCAAATAATAAACTATATCTTGAGTCTGAGTCACCTACCCCTTCAATATTTAAAAGACCATATAGGAGATTAAGAAGAAACACAACTAATGGCAAATAAGCAATATAGACATCCGATAATTTCAAAGTTTTTTTCATAGGAACTCCTGTTTCTAAGGTAATACTACTCCCCCTTCAGAGCTTCAAATTTCGCTTTCATGGTTGGATTTTTTCGAGTCAATTTTTTGACCGAAACATCTTCCAATTTATTGTTTGCGAGGCGGAGTTGGTTTTCAGATGTTGTCAGGAACTTCTTAACCTCTTCCATGCGTTTGATGGCCTTGTCGATTTCATCGATTGCTTTACCAAAGTTGGTCGAAGCTGAATTATAGTTCTTGGCAAAAGCTAACTTAAAGGCATCCAAGTCTTCCTCAAAATTCGTAATGTCGATATTTTGCTCCCGAACCAAGGCCAGCTCTTGCTTGTATTTTAGTGAATTAAGAGCCGCATTACGCAGGAGCCCAATCAACTGAATAAAGAATTGAGGACGAACCACATACATCTTTTCATACTCGTGACTAACGTCAACAATCCCTGTGTTAAAGTAGTCATTATCGGCCTCAAGCATAGTCACCAAAACCGCATATTCACAGTTCTTTTCACGACGGTCCTTGTCCAATTCCTTGTAAAAATCTGCATTCTTGTGCTTCTTCTCTGTTCCGTCAGCTTCATTTTTCATCTCAAACATGATGGAAATGATTTCGACCCCATTTTCATCACATTCACGGAAGATAAAGTCCCCCTTAGACCCACGCGCAGAAACCTTGTTATCCTTTTCAAAGTAAGCATTTGGAAAGGCAAAACTACGGACCTTGTTAAACTCACTCTCTGCATAGTGTTCCAGACTTTCCCCGATAGCTTTTGTAGACTGCTGTGCCTTGAAATTCTTATAAAATTCGACTTGTTCACTGGCTGCTTTGAGCTGTGCTTCATAGTTTTGCTTAACAGAAGCAAGAGAAAGCTCGTTTTCTTTTTCTTGCAAGAGAAGCTGATTTTTAACCTGGTCTCGTTCTTTTTCTAGGTCGGAGAGGCTCTTCTGTAGTTGATTTTCATGCTCTAAACGTAAGGTCGCCAATTGGTTTTCCAAGGACTGTACTTCCTTATCCTTAGCCAATAAGGCCTGATTGCTTGTCTGTTCAACCTCTTTCTTGGCCAATTCTTTTTCTGTATCAAAGTTTTGGATTTGACTCTGCAATTGAGCAATTTCTTGGTCTTTTTGAGCTAGTTTAGACTGTTGTTCATTCATGGCCTTTTGCTCTGCCAAGGCCAGTTCCTGCTTCATGCGATCGTGTAGTTCCTTATCAAACTCAGCCGTTCTCACTTGGGATAAAAGTTCGGCATACTGACTTTCATTTACTGTAAAGACTTCCCCACAGTTGGGACATTTGATTTCGTTCATATCGTTCCTCTTTCTAGACTTCTTTAACCATTATATCATGCCTGAGGGAAAATCAAAAACAGTGAGTCGAAACCCACTGTTTATCTTCTTTTTTCTTTAAATTTTTTCCAAGGCCAAGCGCAAGTCTTCAATCAAATCTTCTACATTTTCAAGACCGATTGACAAGCGGATTTGGTTTGGTGTAACACCTGCTGCTTCTAGGTCCTTTTCTGACAATTGACCATGAGTGGTTGTTGCTGGATGGACAACAAGCGATTTGGCATCTGCCACATTTGCTAGGTCAGAAAAGATTTCTAAATGATCAATTACCTCGCGGGCTTCGGCCTCCCCACCTTTGACATGGAAGGTAAAGATTGAACCGACACCTTTTGGTAAATATTTCTCAGCCAAGGCATGGTAAGGACTATCTGCAAGTTTTGGATAATTGACCTTTTCTACCTTAGGATGGTTAACAAGGAAATCAACAATTTTCTCTGCATTTTGTACATGGCGTTCCACTCGAAGTGACAGGGTTTCAAGTCCTTGGAGCAAGAGAAAGGCATTGAATGGTGACAAGGCTGCACCTGTATCACGAAGCAATTGAACACGGACAGCGATAATAAAGGCTGCTGCCCCCACATCACGAGTATAGCTCAAGTTGTGATAGCTTGGGTCTTCCTCAACAAATTGAGGGAATTTTCCTGAAGCTGCCCAGTCAAAACGACCACTATCAACGATCACTCCTCCAATAGTTGTACCATGTCCACCGATAAACTTAGTCGCAGAGTGAATGGCAATATCTACACCGTGAGAAAAGACATTAATCAAATAAGGTGTAGCAAAAGTATTGTCCGAAACTAGTGGAATCTGATGTTTATGAGCAATCTCAGCCAATTTTTCCAAGTCAGGAATGTTAATCAAGGGATTGCCCAAGGTTTCAATCAATACAAGCTTGGTATTGTCTTTGATCGCTGCTTCCACTTCCTCTAAATTATCCACATCCACAAAGGTTGTTGTGATACCATAACGAGGAAGGGTTTCTTTCAAGAGGTTGAAAGTCCCGCCGTAAATAGTTGATGCCGCTACTACATGATCACCAGCATGGGCAAGCGCCAAAATCGTATAAGTCACTGCGGCCATACCTGATGCGGTTGCAAGAGCTCCAACACCACCTTCAAGAGCAGCGATTCTTTCTTCAAAGGCAGCTGTTGTAGGGTTGGTGATACGAGTATAGATATTACCTGGCTTTCTCAAGGCAAAAAGATCTGCGGCCTCCTCAGTATCATCAAAAACAAAGGATGTTGTCTGATAAATTGGCACTGCACGAGACTTGGTAGCTGGATCCACAACTTGACCAGCATGTAGTTGCAAAGTTTCAAATTTAAAATCACGAGTCATAAAACGACCTCCAAATAGTTTGATTAAGGATATTGTAGCACCTTAAGTTATAGTTTACAAATATCAGTTTTCTATATTTTGATATAAGAAATAGCTATTACTCTATTTTAAAAACGAAAAAAGCACGACTCAATCGTGCTCATTTTCTTAATCTACATAAGTATCTTCGTTTTTATTGAGGAAGGCATATGGAAGACCAACCAAAAGACCTCCACCAATCAAGTTTCCAACGAAGGTTACACCCCAGTGACGAAGCATATTTCCAACACCAAAGTTAGCAATTGAATCCGCAGCAACACTGAATTTTACAATTGCAAAAGAAGCAAAGTTCGCAGCAATGTGCTCGTTTGTTAAGAATACAAACATGTAAATTGCTGATAAAACGAGCCATAGTTTAGCGCCGCCATCTTTGACCAAAACAAATGAGAGAATCGCAATATTTACGAAAATATTTGCCAAAATCGCCTCAAGCAAGATTAATTCATTTGAGCGGCCTAACTTCATCTCAACAACCCCTGAGATGAAACTATCGTGAGTCAGATGTGCATAGGCTGCCGAATGAGCAAAGCCCCAACCTGCTATCAAGGCCCCAATAAGGTTGAACAAGGTACAGTAAAGTAAAATCTCAGCTGTTTTTCTCCAAGAGATTTTTTTCAAGAAACTACCAGCAGTTAAGAACATCATGTTTGATGTTACCAACTCGGCATTCAAGAAAACAATGTAGGCCAATCCCCAAGCAAAGACAAATGGGAATAGGAAGCGTCCACTACCCGGTGCAATTTTATTAATCAAGTCAGCTCCAACTGCACCTGCAGCTGTACTGAAGGTTAAAAATGCACCTGCGAACATCGAACGAATCGCATACTTAAATTTGCTTTGACTATAAAGACTTTCTTTCTTCTTGCAAGCAAATTCAATCTTTGAGATAAATTCTGAAGAAACCATAATAAACTCCTAAAACTTTTATTTGTGATAATTATATCACAAACTTTAGAATTAAGGAAACGTTTTCTGTATTTCATAAAAGTTTATTTTACGAAAATATTAAAAGAATCAATGAAACTTAATCTTCACTGATTCTTTTAGAACTAATAAAATTGTTTATATGGTTGATTGAAGGCTGTCAAAATTTCGTCAGATGTTTGTGAATAATCTTTTGTTTCTTTCAAATCACCCTTTACAATGATCCGCTCAGTAGCTGCTGCATCCTCACAAGTTACTAAAGTAATTTCATCAACACCAGTTCGGTCATCAATTTCATCTACTCTATCTGGTGTAACTCGTTTCACTTCACTAATTTCATAGGTATACACTTTATTCTTATCTGTCAAGTGAATTTTCATCCCTTTTTTCGCACGATCTAGTGGAGAAAAAAGCATCTGACTAGCATTATCACCTGTGAAAATATGATGGCTAGCTAATGAATAATTCCCTTTACCCATTTCTTGGTCACGCTTCATGGTACCCGCACCATATAAAAGATTAACATTTGCAATCCCCTTAAAGATAGGTAAATTAATTTCAAGTTCAGGTATTGCAATTCCTCCGATAACAGGTAATTTTTGATTATCCCATTGAGAGGCTAAAACAGCTTCAGAGGAAATGGCTTTTACTGAATCAAAATCAAAATTTCCCTCTGTGTCCTGATTTTCTTCTATTTTTTCTTTTGATACTTGACTAACTTGGTATTTATTACTATTCCAAGCAATAAATGCATCACGAATCTTTGCATTAAAAATTAAAGCAATAGAGATCAGTATGAGAAATACAGCCAAGATATTTGTCAGCAGATTTTTTCGTTTGATTTTCTTATTATTCTTTTTATGAGACATTATGCTTCACCTTCTGTTTCGTTTTCTGCCCCAACTTCTTCTTTTTCTGCCGCTGCAACCGTAGTAAAGGTTACAATTTTAGCATCTTGGTCCAGGCGCATCACTTTAACTCCCATAGTTGAGCGACCTGTTTGTGAAATATTGGCAACGTTAGTTCTAATCATGACACCAGTATCAGTAATAATCATCAAATCTTCATCGCCTTTAACGGTCATAAGACCAGCAAGAGAACCGTTCTTTTCTGTAATCTTAGCGGTTTGCATCCCTTTACCACCACGACCTTTAGTTGGATATTCGGTCGCAACTGTGCGCTTACCATAGCCCTTTTCTGTGATGATAAGAACCTCGTCCTGGTCTGTAATCACACTAGCACCAACAACTGTGTCTCCGTCACGAAGGTTAACACCTTTCACACCAGTGGCGATACGACTCATACCACGAACAGCTGATTGATTAAAGCGAACTGAATAACCAAACTTTGTACCAATGATAATATCCGTGTCTTCTTCCGTCAACAATACATTAATCAACTCATCTTCATCCTTGAGGTTCAAAGCCTTGAGTCCATTCTGACGAATGTTAGCAAATTCCTTAACACTGGTTCTCTTCACAATACCATGACGGGTTGTGAAGAAGAGGTAAGCATCATCACTACGTTCTGATTCAACATTGATGATAGTCTGAATACTTTCGCCTTCATCCAATTTTAAAAGATTGACAATCGGTAATCCCTTGGCTGTACGGCCATATTCAGGAATTTCATAACCTTTAAGACGATAAACACGTCCTTTATTTGTAAAGAAGAGCAAATGATCATGCGTGCTAGTTGATACTAACTCTCGGACAAAATCATCATCCTTAACACCTGTTCCTTGAACACCGCGACCCCCACGTTTTTGAGCAGTAAACTCAGCTTGGTCTAGACGTTTGATGTAACCTTTGTTAGAAAGAGTGATCAAAACATCCGATTCTTCAATTAGATCCTCATCTTCAAGGCTTAAGACCTCACCGACCATCAATTCAGTACGACGTTGGTCACCAAACTTACGCTTGACTTCATCTAATTCATCCTTGATGATTTGAGAAACACGTTCCGGCTTAGCAAGAATATCTGCTAAATCGGCAATCAGAGCCAAGAGATCATCATACTCAGACTGAATCTTATCGCGTTCCAATCCAGTCAAACGACGAAGACGCATATCAAGAATGGCTTGACTTTGACGTTCAGAAAGCTTGAATTTACTCATCAACTCAGCTTGTGCTTCCGCATCCGTTTCACTAGCACGGATGATACGAATCACTTCATCGATATGGTCTAGCGCAATTAAGAGACCTTCTAAGATATGCGCACGCGCTTCTGCTTTTTCCTTATCAAAACGGGTACGACGAACAACCACTTCTTTTTGATGTTCGATATAAGCATCCAAAATCTGACGAAGGGACAAAATCTTCGGTACACCATTTTGGATAGCAAGCATATTGAAACCAAAGTTGGTTTGCATCTGGGTCATCTTGAAGAGGTTATTGAGGATAACATTTGCGGATGCATCTCGTTTGACCTCGATTACGAAACGAACTCCTTCACGGTTTGACTCATCACGGACTGCTGTGATGCCCTCAATGCGTTTTTCCTGAACCAAACGAACAATATGCTCATGCACCTTTGTTTTATTGACCATGTATGGAAATTCTGTTACAACGATGCGCTCACGGCCAGTCTTAGTTTCTTCAATTTCAGTACGAGAACGAAGAACAATAGAACCTTTACCAGTTTCGTAAGCCTTATGAATGCCTGATTTCCCCATAACCAGGGCACCAGTTGGAAAATCTGGCCCAGGCAAGACTTCCATCAAATCCTTAGTGGTCACTTCAGGATTGTCCATGACCAACTTCACAGCATCAATAGTTTCACCCAAGTTATGAGGTGGAATATTGGTCGCCATACCGACAGCGATACCAGTAGCTCCATTAACTAAAAGATTTGGAAAACGAGCTGGCAAGACCAAGGGTTCCCGTTCATTGGCATCATAGTTATCAACGAAATCAACTGTATTTTTGTTGATATCACGAAGCATCTCCAGAGCAATCTTGCTCATACGTGCCTCAGTATAACGCTGGGCGGCAGCACCATCACCATCCATGGAACCAAAGTTCCCATGACCATCTACAAGCATGTAACGGTAACTCCACCATTGAGCCATACGGACCATGGCTTCATAGATAGAGGAATCCCCGTGTGGGTGATATTTACCCATAACATCCCCTGTAATACGAGCAGATTTTTTATGAGGTTTATCTGGAGTAACACCCAATTCATTCATTCCGTAGAGAATCCGACGGTGAACAGGTTTCAAGCCATCTCGAACATCAGGAAGGGCCCGCGCTACGATAACACTCATGGCGTAGTCGATAAAGCTCGTCTTCATCTCCTTTGTCAGATTGACATTCACTAAATTTTTATCCTGCATTAATAAATGCCTCATTTCACTATTAGTATAAAATATATTATACCATAATGTCCGCCATATTTCAGGTATCTAAAACCACTAAAACGTTTACATCAAGAACTGCAAAGCATATCCGTGACAAAGCTTTTTAAAAGTGATAGAATTGAAATAACTGGGGAAATCCCTGAATAAAATTAAGGAGATGTTTAGAATAATGACTTCAACTAAACAACACAAAAAAGTTATCCTTGTCGGTGATGGTGCTGTAGGTTCTTCTTACGCTTTTGCACTTGTTAACCAAGGAATTGCACAAGAGCTTGGAATTATCGAAATTCCACAATTGCATGAAAAAGCTGTTGGTGACGCGCTTGACCTTAGTCACGCCCTTGCTTTCACTTCACCTAAAAAAATCTATGCAGCTCAATACTCTGACTGTGCAGACGCTGACCTTGTTGTAATCACTGCAGGTGCGCCTCAAAAACCAGGTGAAACTCGTCTTGACCTTGTAGGTAAAAACCTTGCTATCAACAAATCAATCGTAACTCAAGTTGTTGAATCAGGTTTCAAAGGTATCTTCCTTGTTGCTGCTAACCCAGTTGACGTCTTGACTTACTCAACATGGAAATTCTCTGGTTTCCCTAAAGAACGCGTTATCGGTTCAGGAACTTCACTTGACTCAGCTCGTTTCCGTCAAGCACTTGCTGAAAAATTGGATGTTGATGCTCGTTCAGTGCACGCCTACATCATGGGTGAACACGGTGACTCTGAGTTCGCTGTTTGGTCACACGCTAACATCGCTGGTGTAAACCTTGAAGAATTCCTTAAAGACACTCAAAATGTTCAAGAAGCTGAATTGATTGAATTGTTCGAAGGTGTTCGTGACGCAGCTTACACAATCATCAACAAAAAAGGTGCAACATACTACGGTATCGCAGTAGCTCTTGCTCGTATTACTAAAGCAATCCTTGACGATGAAAACGCAGTACTTCCACTTTCAGTATTCCAAGAAGGTCAATACGGAGTTAAAAACGTCTTTATCGGTCAACCAGCTGTTGTTGGGGCACATGGTATTGTTCGTCCAGTAAATATCCCATTGAACGACGCAGAAACTCAAAAAATGCAAGCATCTGCTAAAGAATTACAAGCTATCATTGACGAAGCATGGAAAAACCCAGAATTCCAAGAAGCTTCTAAAAACTAATTGTAACTAGGTTCTCATTAAATGAGAACTCCATACCGAAGACAAACATTATTCTAGTGTTTGTCTTTTTTATTTCTCCAGATCTCCTATCCTTAAAAAATTTGAAACCTCTACAAAATACTTTTCAATGCAAAAAAATTTCCCGCCCTGTTTTCCGTGGTTTTTCCGATCTAAGTCAATCTTAACTTCCACATAAACTTAGCTTGATTATCAAAACTTTGTGAGTATATTTGTGGTTATTGGATACGATTCAGTCATAGATGAAGGAAAATCAATAACTTGTCCAATCTGACTAAGAAAATGTTCTTGCTGAACGAGTTCATCTAGCGTGTAAAAGACAACCTGATTGCGGTTATTGTCTGGATTTTCTTTATGAAACATGGCAAACATCTCACAACTTTTCTGACATCTATTATACGACTTTAGAAAAAATGCCCTTAGAAACTTTTAATCTAAGGGCTTTGTTTTCAGTCTGAGTTTCTTATAAAATGAGAACTTTTCTTTTTATTGTTATAAAATCTAAGATTGTACTTTTAAAAATATTACTTATCTCACTTCTTATGTATTGTATTGTAAATTCGAATACAAACACAACAACTCAAATATACTCTCACCATACAATAGATAAAATAACCTGTAGATGATACTATGAAAAATGATAAGATATAGATTTAAAACATTTTATTCCTGCAATCTCTCATACAATTCTTGCATTTGTACATCATCTGGAACCAGTTTTAAGTAAGTTTGAGCATTGACTTTTGCTTCCTCAAAGTAGCCCAATTCACGCAAGAGATAGATATAGTGTTCCAGAAACTCTGGATTATCCTTTAAATCTCCTGCCAACTCTTGATAATGCTCGTAGGCAGTATCCAAATCGTCCATTTCTTGATAGGAACGAGCAATCATCCACTTGGTCAAAAGATTCTCTGGCTCATCATTTTGCAAGTCTAGAATGTCCTCATAACGTTCCTGTTCTAGATAAATAGTGGCTAGACGGAGTAAGATTTCTTCCGTATCCTCAGCGTCTTCTTTTGCAGTAAGGAGGTAGTTTTCTGCACCACTGGCATCATGCAATTCATAAGAAAATTGTGAAGCAGCCAGCAAGAGGCGAGTTTCAAAGGGATTTTTCTCTAAGCCTTGCTTAGTGATACGCAGGGCTTCTTGAACTTGATGTTCCTTATGTAAGGCCTGACTGTAACCATACTCATATCCTTCAAAATCAGGTGAAATGGTATCAAGTTGCTTAAAATAAAGGACAGCTTTTTGGTATTCTTCTCGATCAAAGTAAAGACTGGCCAACTCAAAAGCTGTTAGGTCATCGTATTCTAACTCCAGGGCTTTTTCTAAAAACTCTGTAGCTGTTTCAAATTTCCCTAACTGGGCATAGGCAAAGCCAATCCGTTGATAGGTAGAAATGCCTGTTTGCTCATAAATAGTACGATTATCTAACTGGGCATAACCTTGAATAGCTTCTTGGTAATTTTCCAACTCACTATCCAACTCTGCTAATCCCAATATCAAGAGAGGATCTTCTGAGTAAGTCAAGGCCTCCAATAATTTCTCACGCGCCACATCTGTCAAACCTTCCAGCTGGTAGAGGTCTGCTTTAAGTGCCAAAGCTGAAACATACCAGTCACTGTCTGCTTGGATTTCTTCAAGATAAGCAAAGGCTTCTTCGATTTGACCATCCTCGCTAGCAATTGCTGCTAGATTAAGATGAACCTCTGGAAAATCCTCTACAATTTTCAGGTAAATTTCCTTTGCCTGAGGATAAAAACCAATCCCTTCAAGATAAGTAGCTAACTCATACAGAAGGTCACTTGGATCATTTTCTAAAGCTTTGACGAAATAGTGCTCAGCCTTGGTTAAATCTTGCTCTTCCAAGGCCTGTAACATCTGTTGACTATTGTTCACTCTTGATTTCCTCTCCCTCTAGTTCATATAGGCCACTGACTACCTTATACCATTCAAAAATTGCTGAAATGACAACTTTAGCAGAGGCATAAACTGGAATACCGAGCAAGACTCCCCAGATACCAAACATGGATCCTGAAGTTAACAAGACAAAAAGAACATTAATAGGATGGATGTTTAATTGACTTCCCAAAATCAATGGAGAGACAAAACGGCCTTCAATAGTTTGTTCTACGATAAAGACAATCACTACTTTTAAAAGCATGACTGGCCCAGCAATCAAGCCCAATACTAGGGCAGGAAGCATGGCTAAGAAGCTACCCAAATAAGGAACCAGATTTAAAATACCAGCAGTAACCCCCAACGTAACTGCATAGCGTAAACCAATAATCTTGAAGAAGATGATAAACATTACTGCTACAATAATAGCCACTGTTACTTGTCCTCTAACATAGTTGGACAACTGTTGATTCACATCTGACAAAACCTGTCCTACAGGTTCCTTCAATTTCGTTGGCATGAATTGGGTTAAATAGTTACGCAAGCCTTTCCCATCACGCAAAAGGTAAAAGAGCATGAAAGGAACGATAATCAAGGCAACAATCACTTGAGATGCCCCGCTAATAAAGGCACTCACCCAATTGACTGCCTGAGATGAAACCTTACTTGCCCAAACTGTAGCCTGACTAGAGAAGTTTGTTAAAACTTGCTCTAATTGAGGTCTGAAATCATCTGGTAAACGCTTGGTGACCAAATCATTAACAACTCTGTCTGCATCTTCGAGGTAGACTGGAACATTCCTTGCAAAACTTAAAACTTGACGTTGCAGATTTGGAATGGCGACTGCCAAGCCCCAAATGATAAAGAGAGCGATGATGACAAAGACAATACTGATTGCGATGACACGATTAATCTTATGCTTCTCCATCCAATCAACGATAGGATTTAATAAATAATATAGCAAACCAGATAGAATGACTGGCAACATAACAACTGCCAAAAAGTCTAGAACCGGTGAAAATAGAAAACTAATCTTGCTTAAAATAAAAAGATTCAGTCCCAATAATAAGGTTACCAAAAATACCGTAATTGCCTTGTTATCCAAAAACCACTTGAAAAACCAAGATAGGCTAAAATGTTTCTCTTTTTGCTCCATAAATACTTCCTTTCTATTGTTCTCTCATTATACCATTTTTAAATCAAAATAACTCTTTTTTAAAGTGCTTACATTCCATTGAATTGCACCGCATAGCATATTATAAATTCATTTTGTGATATAATAGACTTATCTTTATAAAGAGGTAAAGTTATGAAAGAAACTGTTTATTTTGGAACTTATACACGTCGGACTTCCCAAGGGATTTACAAGGCAGACTTCGATACAGAAACTGGTCAGCTTTCAAATCTAGAACTTTTTGCAGCTGAGCCAAGTCCGACCTACCTTGCCTTTGACCAACACCAACATTTATACACTGTTGGTAGTCAAGACGATAAGGGGGGGATTGCAGCCTATCAAACTGATGGAACCTTATTAAATCATGTCGTGGAAGAAGGAGCTCCCCACTGTTATGTTGCCGTTGATGAAAAGCGTGATTTGGTGTACGCAGCAAACTACCACAAGGGACAGGTCCTTGTTTATAAACGTCAGGAAGATGGTCGTCTTCTACTTAGTGATGTGGATCAACACAGTGGCCAAGGTCCACATGAAAATCAAGCTTCTCCACATGTTCACTATACAGATTTAACACCTGATCACTATCTAGTGACTTGTGACTTGGGAACTGACCAAGTCATCACTTATGATCTTGATCAAGAAGGAAAATTATCTAAACTCTATACCTATCACAGCCAGCCAGCAGCAGGCTCACGCCATATTATTTTCCATAACCATTATAAAATTGCTTATCTCATTTGTGAACTTAATAGCACTATCGAGGTTCTAATCTACGATGGTGTTGGCGAATTTGAACGCATGCAAGTCATTTCAACTCTACCAGACGGTTATGAAGGCTTTAATGGTACTGCTGCTATTCGTCTCTCTAAAGACGGTAAATACCTCTACGCTTCTAACCGTGGTCATGATTCTATCGCAGTATATACAATCCTTGCGGACGGTAGTTTAGAGTTGTTAGAAATCGTTCCGACTCATGGTAAGACTCCACGTGATTTTGATTTGACACCGGATCAAGAATTTATCATTGCTATCCATCAAGACTCTGACAATGCAACCGTTTTTAAACGCAATCCTGAAACTGGTCGTCTTGCAGAACTTTCTAATGACTTCCATGTCCCAGAAGCGGTCTGCATCAGATTTGCTAATTAACATAATTATAACTGACCAACTAACGGAGCTACACACCAAAGACAAACATCATTTTAGTGTTTGTCTTTTTTATATCTACAAATTACTCCCCCAAAAAAAGATGGAATCTTTCTCAAAACAATTTTTCCATGAAAAGTAAAAATATTTCACAGCCATCATTTATTTGTCTCACACCTAACGGAGCTAGACGGACTAATAGTGACATAATGAAAAAGAACCTTGCAAAGCAAGATTCTTTTAGTGTCTGACTTAAATAATTGTTCTTCTGGGAACTAAATCGAATTAAGCTTCGATTTCTGTAACCATACCTGAACCAACAGTACGTCCACCCTCACGGATAGAGAATGTAGTACCTTGTTCTACGGCGATTGGGTGGATCAACTCAACGTCGATTGTCACGTTATCACCAGGCATTACCATTTCAGTACCTGCTGGAAGTTCGATTGAACCTGTAACGTCAGTAGTACGGAAGTAGAATTGTGGACGGTAGTTGTTGAAGAATGGAGTGTGACGTCCACCTTCTTCTTTAGTAAGGATGTAAACTTCACCTTTAAATTTAGTGTGTGGGTTGATTGAACCTGGTTTAGCGATAACTTGTCCACGTTCGATTTCGTCACGTTGAACACCACGAAGAAGGACACCTACGTTATCTCCGGCAAGACCTTCGTCAAGTTGTTTACGGAACATTTCAACACCAGTAACAACTGCTTTTTGAGTTTCTTCTTTGATACCAACGATTTCGATTTCGTCGTTGACTTTAACGATACCACGGTCGATACGTCCTGAAGCAACTGTACCACGTCCAGTGATTGAGAATACGTCTTCGACTGGAAGAAGCAATGGTTTGTCAGTGTCACGTTCTGGTTCTGGGATGTACTCATCAACTGTGTTCATCAATTCCATAACGATGTCTTCGTATTTAGTGTCACCTTCAAGGGCTTTAAGAGCTGAACCTTGGATAACTGGAAGATCGTCACCTGGGAAGTCGTATTCTGACAATAGGTCACGGATTTCCATTTCAACCAATTCAAGCAATTCTTCGTCGTCAACCAAGTCAACTTTGTTCATGAAGACGATAAGGTGTTTAACACCAACCTGACGTGAAAGAAGGATGTGCTCACGAGTTTGTGGCATTGGTCCGTCAGTTGAAGCTACTACAAGGATAGCTCCGTCCATTTGAGCGGCACCAGTGATCATGTTTTTAACGTAGTCCGCGTGTCCTGGAGCGTCGATGTGAGCGTAGTGACGTTTTTCAGTTTCGTACTCAACGTGCGCAGTGTTGATTGTGATACCGCGTTCGCGTTCTTCTGGAGCAGCATCGATAGACGCATAGTCTTTAGGTTGGTTAACTGATGAAGGCAAGCGACGTGCCAAAACAGTTGTGATAGCTGCAGTTAGGGTAGTTTTACCGTGGTCAACGTGTCCGATAGTACCAATGTTAACGTGTGGTTTACTACGATCGTATTTTTCTTTTGCCATTTGAGTAAAAGCCTCCAATAAAATATATTTTATAGATAGACAGTAGGCAATACAGTCTAACTTTCCTTACTATTTTATCAAATTTCAGCTAAATTGCAAGTGTTTTACAAAGTTTTTGTGAATTATTCTTAATCTACTAATCTAAACGGCACTTCCACTCCTATCATTTGCCTAAATAAAAAGAAAAATCAGGAATTTCCTGACTTTTACTTAGCTAATTCTCTTTCTCGTTCTTTCATTATTTTATGATTTTCATACAAACGTGATAAAAACTTAGAAATTTCTTTCAAGATAGAATAGGTTGGTACTGCGACAATCATGCCAATGACACCATAGATATTACTTGATAACAAAAGCAATACTAAAATCGTAATTGGATGAACCTTCATTACCCCACCAACGATTCGAGGGTAGAGGATATTTCCATCCACTTGTTGAATAATTAGCATATAAACAACTGCAATCAGCATTCTATGAGGATCAGTAAAGACATTAGCGATAATCATTGGAATCAAGCCAATACTTGGTCCTACATAAGGAATGAGATTGGCTAATCCTGAAAAGATGGCGAAGACCAAAGCATATTTTAAACCAATAATACTATATCCAATAAAGGCCAAACACCCAATAATAATCGCATCAATTGCAACTCCACTAATATAGCGAGCAATTGTCGCATTCAAATTCTTTAATAGGCCTGCAATATGTAGCTTATCTCTCTTTAAAACAGTACGTTCAAGCATCGGCAAGAACTTGTTACCGTCTAACAAAAAATAAATTAAGAACACAGGGGTCATGATAATAATCAAAACGGTACTAAAGAGCGCAGATAAGACACTTCCAACACTATTCGTCACACTATTTAAGATATTTTGTAGAATATCTACATAGGATAGATTTAATTGTTGAATTGTCGCTTGAATATCTATATTTTGAAAGGCTGGATAAGTAGATAAATCCACAATCAAATCTTGCAAACGACTATAAATTGTCTGACTTGTTGCTATCAAACTGGTCAACTGATTAATCAAAATCGGTAAAAGATAAACTACCCCAATAACTAGCCCCCAGACCAAGGTACACAAGGTTAGTAAAATACCAATGATACGGTTAATTTTGAAATACTTTTGTAAAAAATTTACAATAGGATTGGTCAAATAATATAAAAAACCACCTAAAAGAAAGGGAATCATTATAGTGTTTGCAACGCTTACAAAAGGTGTAATAATCGCTCCCATCTGTCTCCATAAATAGAAGATGATGGTTAATAGTAAAATCTCACTGGTCCAAAAAAATAATTTATTCTTACGAAACATGAAGTACCTCCATTCATCTATTTTACCACACTTTCAAAAAAGCTTCTTTCTTCTATCATGAAACTGGGAATATTTTTTTCTTTATGATAGAATAAACTTACTATGAAAAAAATAATTTTAACTCTTTTAAGCCTTTCCATTATTGGCTCAGCATCTACTGTTGCTGCTCAAGATTTTAATATTGCTGCTAAACATGCAATTGCTGTTGAGGCAAATACTGGTAAAATTCTCTATGAGAAAGATGCAACCCAGCCAGTTGAAATTGCTTCAATCACAAAGTTAATTACTGTTTATCTTGTCTATGAAGCCTTGGAAAACGGCAGTATTACACTATCAACTCCGGTAGATATTTCTGATTATCCTTACAAATTAACGACAAATTCTGAAGCGAGTAACGTTCCTATGGAAGCTCGTAATTATACCGTCGAACAACTACTTGAGGCAACCCTGGTATCTAGCGCCAACAGTGCGGCTATTGCGCTAGCTGAGAAAATTGCAGGCTCAGAAAAAGATTTCGTCGATATGATGAGGGCAAAGCTCTTAGAATGGGGAATTCAGGATGCCACTGTTGTCAATACGACGGGTCTTAACAATGAGAGTCTAGGTGATAACATTTACCCAGGCTCTAAAAAAGATGAGGAAAATAAGCTCAGCGCTTATGATGTCGCTATCGTTGCTCGCAACCTCATAAAAAAATACCCACAAGTCTTAGAAATCACGAAAAAACCTTCTTCTACTTTTGCTGGAATGGCAATCACTTCTACCAATTACATGTTAGAGGGTATGCCTGCTTATCGCGGTGGTTTTGATGGATTAAAAACAGGGACCACAGATAAGGCTGGAGAGTCTTTTGTTGGTACTACTGTCGAAAAAGGCATGAGGGTTATCACAGTTGTTTTGAATGCGGATCATCAAGACAATAATCCTTACGCTCGCTTCACAGCTACATCTTCACTAATGGATTATATCTCTTCTACATTCACACTTCGCAAAATCGTTCAGAAAGGTGATGCCTATCAAGATAGCAAAGTCCCTGTACAAGACGGAAAAGAAGATACAGTCACTGCTGTTGCTAAAGATGATATTTCTCTAATTGAACGTATTGGGAATCAATCTTCTCAATCTGTTCAATTCACACCTGATTCTAAGGCAATTCCAGCACCACTTGAAGCCGGAACAGTGGTTGGACATTTGACTTATGAAGACTCAGACTTGATTGGTCAAGGTTACATCACCACAGAACGTCCTAGTTTTGAAATGGTAGCAGAAAAGAAAGTAGAAAAAGCCTTCTTCTTAAAAGTTTGGTGGAATCAGTTTATCCGCTTTATCAACGAGAAGCTATGATATAATAAACTTCTTAAAGCTAAAAAATAAATATTATGTTTAAAGAAAAAGAAGGGGAATCTGTATAATACAGAACTCCCTTCTTTTTTAAACTTAATTTATTGATAGCAAAAATCCCCTAAATCTTAGATTAATACTATCTAAAATCTAGGGGATTGATTGTATAAATACTATTTTAAAATCTTGATTCTAGTTCATTTCTTTAAAGGCTGCTTCTGCATCCTCGTTGCTGATGACACCAAATTGAATCTTTCCAATCTTTCCTTGACTATCAATCAGGTATTCTGTAGGAATGCTTCGAATTTGATAAGCTTGGAAGGTGGTTCCTTTTGTGTCATAAAGTACTGGGATATCTTTATATCCTTGATCTTGGAACCATTGTGGAAATTGCTCGACAGTTTTTTCACCTTGAATTCCTGGTGCAATGACACTAAGAATTTCAAAATCACGATCTGGTTTCGCTGCTAATTCCATCAACTCAGGCATACTTTTCTTACATGGACCACACCATGAAGCCCAAAACTTCAAGTAGACTTTTTTCCCCTTATAATCAGATAACTTAACTTCTTTACCATCCATAGATTGCAAGGTGAAGTCTGGAGCATCTTTTCCAACAGCAATTTGTTGTACAGGCGTTTGTTGCTGTTGTTTTGGGGATTGTTCTGGTGCTTGAGTCTTTTTAGTCTCTTCCTCGCCACAGGCCATCAATACAACTAGTGACAAGAGGCTTAAGCCAGCAAACATTACTTTTTTCATCTTTTTCTCCTTTATTCAAAAATTCCAGCTAGAACATTTACTTGTCCTAATAGTAACAAAATTCCCATTAAAATAATGAGGAAACCACCAATTTTCTTAAGTAGCATCATATGGCGCTTGAGTTTACTAAAATAAGGCATCACTACGCCTGAAGCTAGAGCCAAGACCAAGAAAGGAATGGCCATTCCCAGAGTGTAAATAAGAGTATAGATAGCTCCTTGCCAAGCGCCATTACCTCCAGAAGCCGCAAGTGCTAAGACAGAACTTAAAACCGGCCCAATACAAGGCGTCCAACCAAAGCTAAAGGTAATACCAAGTAAAAAAGCTGACCAATAACGATTAGAATCTGATTTTTTAAAGGTAAAGCTTTTTTGAACCTCTAATTTCTTAAAATGAAAAATTTCCATCTGGTGAAGGCCCAAAATGATAATAATTGTTCCCATGACATATCGAAACCAATTGGCATAGAGAATATTACCAAAGTAACCAGCACCAAATCCTAAGATAAAGAAAATGAGAGAGATACCTGCAATAAAGCAAAGTGTTCGAATCAAACCTGACCAGGCAACTTTTTTCCCAAATAATGAAAAACTTTTTGCACTATCCTGATCATCCAATAAGATACCAGTATAGACAGGTAACAGAGGGAAAATGCAAGGGGAAAAGAAGGACAAGATCCCTGCTAGAAAAACAGAGATTGAAAATACTATCGTTTCCAATAAAGAACCAACTTTCTTAATAATTCTAATTCTATTTTACTATAATCAATTTTATTTGTATGATTTCTGCTACGCAAATTGAACTATGCAATCTTTTAATTATCTTTTATATCTCTAGACAATTCTAATTTTGCATCAGTTTTGCTCCCTAAGAAAACATAAAAAATGAACTTGGTAACTCAAGTTCATTTTTTTCTTATAGTCTATTTCCGACATTAATACGGTTAATGGCACGTTGCAGTGCAATCTTCGCACGACGTTCTTGGTCAATCAAGTGTTTGTCGTGTGCTTCTTCAATTTCACGCTCTGCTCGAAGTTTGGCACGTTCTGCACGACTAACGTCGATATCACGAGCACGTTCTGCAGAGTCAGCAACAATTGTGACAACGCCATTGGCAACTTCGATAACGCCCCCGTTCACTGCAATCCAGTTCACGTGATTTTCATCATCTACACGTTTAACCTTAACCTCATCAACTGCTAAAACTGCAATCATATTTTCATGTCGTGGCAAGATTCCCATCTCACCATCCAGAGTTCGAACTGATACAAAGCTGGCATGGTGATCATAGACGAGACCATCTGGTGTCACGATCTGGACAGTTAACTGAGCCATAGATCACCTCTTAAAATCCCATTTTTTCAGCTTTTGCAATCACATCTTCGATAGAACCTACACCACGGAAGGCATCTTCTGGCAAGTGGTCGTGTTTACCATCAAGTATTTCCTTAAAGCCGCGAACAGTTTCAGCAACTGGAACATAAGAACCTGGCTGACCAGTAAATTGTTCCGCAACGTTGAAGTTTTGTGACAAGAAGAACTGGATACGACGGGCACGAGCAACCAAGGTCTTTTCTTCATCAGAAAGCTCATCCATACCAAGGATAGCAATGATATCTTGCAATTCATGGTAACGTTGAAGAACGCGTTTTACTTCAGCAGCAACTGCATAGTGCTCTTCTCCAACAATTTCAGGTGCCAAGGCACGTGAGCTTGAAGCAAGTGGGTCAACGGCTGGGTAGATACCCAATTGTACCAACTTACGTTCCAAGTTAGTTGTTGAGTCCAAGTGAGCGAAGGCTGTTGCTGGCGCTGGGTCAGTATAGTCATCCGCTGGCACATAGATAGCCTGGATAGAGGTTACAGAACCCTTCTTAGTTGATGTGATACGCTCTTGCAATTGACCCATTTCCGTAGCAAGTGTTGGTTGGTAACCAACGGCTGATGGCATACGACCCAAAAGGGCAGATACTTCTGAACCAGCCTGAGTGAAACGGAAGATATTATCGATAAAGAGAAGCACGTCTTGTCCTTCTACATCACGGAAGTATTCAGCGATTGTCAAACCAGTAAGGGCAACACGCATACGTGCTCCTGGTGGCTCATTCATCTGACCAAATACCATGGCTGTTTTCTCGATAACACCTGATTCTTTCATTTCCCAGTAAAGGTCATTCCCCTCACGAGTACGTTCCCCAACACCAGTAAATACTGAAATACCACCGTGTTCTTGGGCAATGTTGTGAATCAATTCTTGAATCAAGACAGTTTTACCAACTCCGGCACCACCGAAAAGTCCAACTTTACCACCTTTAAGGTAAGGGGCAAGAAGGTCGATAACCTTAATCCCTGTTTCAAGGATTTCAGAAGAGGTAGACAACTCATCAAAAGTTGGAGCTTTTTTATGAATTGGCTGACGCTCTGCATCTTCTGTAAAAGGAGCTTCCAAGTCAATGGTATCTCCCAAAACGTTGAAGACACGTCCCAAAGTTTCTTTACCTACTGGTACAGAGATTGGACGACCTGTGTCCAATACTTCCATTCCACGAGTCAAACCATCTGTTGATTCCATGGCGATAGTACGAACCATACCATCTCCCAACTCCAAGGCTACTTCAAGGACGATTTTTGTTTTTCTTTCGTCATTTTTGTAGACGACAAGTGCATTGTTAATCTCAGGAAGTTTTTCCCCTGCTGCAAACAAGACGTCTACAACGGGACCGATAACCTGAGCAATTTTACCTGAACTCATCTCCTTCTCCTATTCTATATAAGATACTGTCGGTCCCTAGCTTAACTAGGTCCTAAGTTCATTTTCATACGAGCTGGACTAGTGCCTATTCTAAGGCACTAGCTCCTGCTACGATTTCTGTAATTTCTTGTGTAATCGCCGCCTGTCTGGCACGGTTATACTGAATTGTCAAATCATTAATGACTTTCTTAGCATTATCTGTCGCTGTTTGCATGGCTGTCATACCCGCAGCATTTTCAGCTGTCTTAGCATCGATAATAGCACCATAAATCATACTTTCTGCAAACTGAGGCAACAACTGCTCCAAAATTTCTTCTCGGCTAGTTTCCAATTCAAAGGTCAAGCTGTAACTGTCATCCGCTTCATTTGGATCCAAGTCAACAATCGGAAGCATTTGCTCCACACGCATTTGACTGGTTAGCGTATTGACATGGTGGTTATAGCAGACATAGAGTTCATCAAAAAGTTCATTTTGGTACATTTCAACAGTTTTTGAAATAATCTTACGAACTTCATCAAAGCTTGGTTGATCTGCCAAGCCACGTAGTTCATAAAGTGGTTGAATACCACGAGCTTTAAAGAAATCAGCTCCCATTCCACCAATACAGATCATTTCAAAACCTTTACCGTCTGGATGGTATTCTTCTTTCAGCTCCATAACGGCTTTCAAAATAGAAGAATTATAGCCTCCAACCAAACCGCGGTCTGAAGTAATGACGATATAACCTGTCTTCTTAACTGGACGACTAATCAACATCGGATTGGTTGAACTGCCGGCTCCATTACCATGAAGAATATCCGTCAAAAGTTTACGAACTTTCTGAGCATAAACTTGGAAGTTGCGAGCAGCTTCTTCAGAACGACCTAGCTTAGCAGCTGATACCATCTGCATGGCATTAGTGATTTGACTCGTATTTTTTGTTGAGGCGATTTTTGTTTTAATATCATTTAGAGATACTGCCATCTGACACCTCTATTCTTATTGGAAGCTGGTTTGATTGAGAAACTCTGTAATCGCAGCATCCAAGACTGCTTCGTCTGGCAAGTCTTTTGTATCACGAATGGTTTCCAAAATCTCTGGATGTTGAGCATCAAAGAAGGCATGGAACTCTTCCTCAAAACGAACAATTTCATCTACTGGAACAGTATCCAAGAAACCATGTGTCAAAGCATAGAGAATGGTTACTTGTTTCTCAACAGGTAATGGTTTGTGAACAGGTTGTTTCAAGACTTCAACTGTACGACGTCCACGGTTCAACTTAGCCTGTGTTGCTGCGTCCAAGTCAGAACCAAACTTAGTGAAGGCTTCCAACTCACGGTATGAAGCAAGGTCGATACGAAGTGTACCAGCAACCTTTTTCATGGCTTTAATTTGTGCAGAACCACCTACACGAGATACAGATGAACCCGCGTCAATGGCTGGACGAATACCCGCATTGAAGAGACCATCACCAAGGAAGATTTGTCCATCAGTGATTGAAATCACGTTGGTTGCGATATAGGCAGAGATATCTCCTGCTTGTGTCTCGATAAACGGTAGGGCTGTAATAGATCCACCACCAAGTTCATCAGAAACTTTAGCTGAGCGCTCAAGCAAACGGCTGTGAAGGTAGAAAACATCCCCTGGGAAGGCTTCACGACCTGGAGGACGACGAAGCAAAAGAGACAGTTCACGATAAGCTACCGCTTGTTTTGAAAGATCATCATAAACGATCAAAACATGCTTACCTTGGTACATAAATTCTTCCGCCATGGCAACCCCAGCATAAGGAGCTAGGAAGAGCAATGGAGATGGTTGTGAAGCAGAGGCTGTCACAACGATTGTGTAGTCCAAGGCACCGTACTGACGAAGTGTTTCTACTTGCGTACGAACTGTTGATTCTTTCTGTCCAATCGCTACGTAGATACAGATCATATCTTGACCCTTTTGGTTCAAGATTGTATCAATCGCAATTGTTGTTTTCCCTGTCTGACGGTCACCGATAATCAACTCACGTTGACCACGACCAATCGGTACAAGGGCGTCGATAGCTTTCAAACCAGTTTGCAATGGTTCTGATACAGACTTACGTTGCATAACACCAGGAGCTGGCGCTTCTACTGGACGAGTTTTATCAGTGTGGATTTCTCCAAGACCGTCAACTGGACGACCAAGCGGATCCACAACACGACCAATCAGACTTTCACCTACTGGGACTTCCATGATTTTCCCTGTACGGCGGATTGTATCGCCTTCACGGATATCTGTAAAGTCACCTAGGATGATAATACCAACGTCTGTTGACTCCAAGTTTTGAGCCATACCATAAGAGCCGTTTTCAAAAATCAACAACTCTCCACTCATGGCATTTTCAAGGCCGTGAGCACGCGCGATACCGTCCCCGATATAGGTTACAACACCTGTTTCAGTCACATCAAAATTGGGTTTGAAATTTTCAATTTGTTGCTTAATTAAAGCGCTGATTTCTTGTGCGTTAATTGCCAAAAGAACACCACTTTCTATTTCAAATTTTCTTTAACAACTTTAAGTTGTTGTTTAATACTCACATCAATTGTCTTGTGATTGGCAAAAATGACAAAACCACCAATAAGACTTTCATCGATTTGTTCTTTTACACTCCTTACTTTCAGAGACATTTTTTTCTCAATCAAAGGGAGCAAACGACTCTTTTGTTCATCAGTTAAAGGATGAGCTGACGTAATCGTCACTTCAAATCGATTTGTTTCTTTTTCAAGTCGGTTCAAGCAATCTACAAGAATATCATAAAAAAGATTTGCTCTGTGATTGTAGATAAGAACCTGGATAAAGTTTTGCAATAAAGATGACACTGAATCTTGGAAGAACGTAATCGTTTTTTCCTTGTCAGACTCGTCTACTGCCACTTTTTTTAAAAAAGAAGGTAAGCCTGTTTCTTCAGCAACTTGCTTGATTTGAGCTAAGTCTGAAAAGATACGGTCTTCTTCTCCTTTTTCTAAAACCAATTGGACAAAAGGCATGCTGTATTTTTCAATTACCTTTACTGTTTTCTTGTCCATTAAGCTTCTCCTAGCTGATCGATATACTGATCAATGAGTTCTTTATGGGCATGACCGTCAAGGTTTTGTGAGATGATTTTACCAGCCAAGCTGATTGTCAAATCTGCTACCTCACCCTTAACACTGTGTAAAGCTTCAGCTTTATTTTGAGCAATTTCTTGGTTCGCTTTTTCTTTCAAGCGTCCTGCTTCTAGCTTAGCATCTGCTAAAATACTAGCTTTACTTTTCTCAGCTGTTTCTTTCGCATTCTCAATGATTGTCTTAGCTTCTTTACGGCTACCAGCCAATTCATCTTCGCGTTTTTGAGCCAATACTTCTGCTTTTTGACGTGCTTGTTCAGCTCCGTCAATATCTGCTGCAATTTTTTCTGCTCTTTGTTCGAAAATACTAGTCAAATTTGACCAAGCGTATTTCTTAACCAAGACTAGCAAGAGAATAAAGGAACCAGCGATTAGTATAAAATCACCAAGTAATTCACCTACTGTTACATTCATAAACTACTCCTTTCTATTCTTCATCATTAATTTTATTTCCTAGGTACATTGAAGATAACAATGTAAATACATATGCTTGTACACAAGAAATAAAAACAGAAAATGCAGTCCAGATTAGATTTGTTCCAAAAGCAATAGGATACCAATAGAAGGCCTGATGAGAAAGTAGGACTAACATACTTGCCATCACTTCCCCTGCAAAGATATTACCAAAGACCCGCAATGCAAGTGAAAGGAGATTGGTAACTTCTTCCAAGAGATTCATTGGTGTCATAAAACCTGGTGTTACAAATGCTTTTAAATACTTTTTGATTCCACGACGACGAATTCCTTCTACGTGGGTCATCAAGATAATTGTAAAAGACAAGACCAAGTCAAATGACAAATTTGCTGTTGGTGAGGTCCAAAGATTTACACCATCTGTAGTCTGAATTCTAGCCATTAAGCCAATATTATTTGCAATGGCCATAAATAGGAATAAACAGAAATAAAAGAGAGAATAATCCTTTATCATTGGACCAAGGTTTGATTTTGTAAATCCAACAACAAAATCAAATAAATACTCTAATACATTTTGTTTTCCTGTGGGTCTCAAAGTCATATTTCGAGTTGCCCAATAAATAAAGCCAAAAATAAGTGCTACAGTCAACAAAGTCAAAACTACTATGGTTAAATTAAAGGTAACAGGACCAATATTGATGGTTGGATTAATACTTTCTTCCATCTAAAATCCTCCCTTTTTCAATTTATACTTCTTTTATTTGATGATAAATGAAAAGACAAGAGTAACGAAGAAAGTACCTTCAATAAAGGCAACCCCTAGGATCATCAAACTACGTAGTTCTGAGATGATATCTGGTTGGCGAGCAACTGATTTCAACAAACCGTTCATCAACATACCTTCACCAAGAGATACACCCATACAGGCAAGACATAGACCGAAAAATGTTAAATTCATGACGAATTCTCCTTTTAATTAAAATTTACTTACTTAGTTTAGTCCTAAAAATTGGATTTGTCAACTTTTTACTTACGTTGAAAGCGTTTAATGAAAATTATTTACAATTTTACTATTTTTAAGCCTATTATATAGAAAACTTTGTAAAAAACTTGTAATAAATCCGACCATTATCTAGACATTTCTGAAAAATATTGAAAAAATCCGAGATGAAATCTCGGATGGAAATTAATATATTTTCTTTAACCTAATGTTCTTTTAGTAAGTAGGATTAAAGGGAAAGCAACTAGAAAGCTTTCATCCCCTACATATTTATTAAGCACGCACTGTGACGCTGGTGCCATCTTCTTTATAAAGATTGATGAGTCCTTCTTTGAGAGCTCGAACCATGTCTCCAGCTTGAACAGGTTGTGGAACCTTGATAGTCAATAGTTCCATTGGATTTGGAGCGCGATTGATCTTATTTCCTTTAGCATCATGCAAATCTTCGATATAAGTCTCAAAATGACGGAAACCTGGCCCATAAAACTCAACTTGATCGCCTTCGTTGATGACATTCCGTTGACGAATGGTTGCCGTTTGAGCCGCATCATCATAAGCAACTACTTCAGCGACAAACTTATACTCAGGAATTTTACGACGAGCACCAAACAACTGCTCATTTTCAGATGGTGTACCATAGTAGAAACCTGTTGCTAATTCACGTTGAGCAACCTTCCACATCTCATCAATCAAGTCTTGCTTGATAGATTCAAACTTCTCTGGACTCTCTAGATAAGCATCAACAGCTGCCTTATAGCAGTTAGTTACTGTTGAAACATAGTGAATAGACTTCATGCGTCCTTCGATTTTTAGACTGTCCACACCATTTTCAATCATATCTGGGATATGGTCAATCATGGACATGTCAACAGCTGACATTGAAAATTCTTCTGGGATTTCCCCTTTCAAGCTCTTACGTTCTTTCCCAAATGGCATATCATAAAGATCATACTTCCAACGGCAAGACTGAGAGCAACCACCACGGTTAGCATCACGCATACTCATGTGGTTTGAAAGAGTACAACGACCAGAGTAAGAAATACACATGGCTCCGTGGACAAAGGCTTCAATCTCAACATCTGTACGTTTGCGGATTTCAGCTAATTCTTCCATCGAAACCTCACGCGCCAAAACGACACGAGTCAAGCCCAGTTCTTTCCAGAACTCAAGGGTTTCATAGTTAGTTGCACTTGCTTGGGTAGAGAGGTGGATTTCAAGACCTGGTGCTTCAGTCGCTGCAATCATGATCAAGGCTGGGTCAGATACGATAACTGCTGCAATCCCGATATCACGCAGTTTACGGAACCACTCACCAGCCCCTTCTTCATTTCCTTCGTGCATAACCATGTTGGCAGCCACATAAACCTTAGCACCATACTTGGCCGCAAACTGGACACCTTCTTCCATCTGTTCAAAGGTAAAGTTTCCGGCACGACTACGAAGACCATAGGCTTGACCACCGATAAAGACAGCATCTGCTCCATACTGAACAGCTACTTTTAGCTTCTCTAAAGTCCCTGCAGGTGATAAAACCTCAGGACGTTTTAATGTTTTTGTCATGTTTTCTCCTATTTGCAATATAAAAGTTTGACGTTTTTCCTTCTCATTTTATAGTAAATAAGCGATAAAATCAAGCCTAGACAGATTGTTTTGACAATTCTAATCTTTTAGGAAATCAAAAAACTAGCCTTTCTAGACTAGTTATTCTCAAGATAAAATTCAAAGCGTTCGCCTACATACTGACTTTTTACGTATTCAAATGCAGTACCATCTTCTAGGTAAGAAATCTGAGTCAGACCAAGAATAGCATGTCCTTTTTCAACTTCCAAATAGTGGGCAATTTTTTCCTTAGCAAGGCGAGCATAGATAGTCTGCTGTGATTTGCCAATACGGTAGCCATGTTTTTGCAAGGTCTGGAAGAAATGACTAGTGATTTCTTCTTTTTTAAAGTCCTTAATGAATTTTTCAGGAATAGAAGCAACTTCATAAACTAGAGGAACTTGGTCGGCATAGCGGACCCGTTCCATTCGGATAATATTCTCCGTTGGAGAAATTCCTAACTTTGCAACTTCCTGCTCATTGGGAATGGTTTTTCTGTAGGAAATGAGCTGGCTTGAAGGGACTTTACCTTGGGACTTAACAATTTCAGTAAAACTGGTTGTCCCTCGCATCTTTTCTTGTACACGTGTACTGGATACAAAGGTGCCACTTCCTACACGGCGCTCTAAAACTCCTTCTTCGACCAAGAGGGAAATAGCTTGGCGGAGGGTCATGCGACTGACCGCAAACTGCTCTGCTAAGTCTCGTTCACTGGGAAGTCTCTCTCCAATGGCCCAACGATGTTCGTCAATATCCTTTTTAATCTGATCGTGGATTTTCATATAAGCAGGTAGCATATTTTTCACTTCATTTCTATCTTTTCTCTATTGTACCCCAATAAACTAGAAAAAGTCAAACTTCGCCTTGTTTAGTTGGTAATTCACCCTTATTTGTGATAGAATATTGGAAAAAGATATTTCTTTTGAGAAAGGAAAAAGATGAGCAACATTTCAACTGATTTGCAAGATGTAGAAAAAATCATCGTATTGGACTATGGTAGCCAATACAACCAGCTGATTTCACGCCGTATCCGTGAGATTGGCGTTTTTTCAGAACTAAAAAGTCATAAAATTTCAGCTGCTGAAGTTCGTGAAATCAACCCTGTAGGAATCATCCTTTCAGGTGGTCCAAATTCTGTATATGAAGATGGTTCATTTGATATTGACCCAGAAATCTTCGAACTCGGAATTCCTATTTTGGGAATTTGTTACGGTATGCAGTTATTGACCCATAAACTTGGAGGGAAAGTTGTTCCTGCAGGTGATGCTGGAAATCGTGAATACGGTCAATCAACCCTAACACACACACCATCAGCGCTTTTTGAATCAACACCTGATGAACAGACTGTTTTGATGAGCCATGGTGATGCGGTTACAGAGATTCCTGCTGACTTTGTTCGTACTGGAACTTCAGCTGATTGCCCATACGCAGCCATTGAAAATCCAGATAAACACATTTACGGTATTCAATTCCACCCAGAAGTTCGTCATTCTGTATACGGAAATGATATCCTTCGTAACTTTGCCCTTAACATTTGTAAGGCTAAAGGCAACTGGTCAATGGATAATTTCATAGATATGCAGATCCAAAAAATCCGTGAGACTGTCGGTGATAAACGTGTCCTTCTTGGTCTATCCGGTGGGGTTGACTCATCTGTCGTTGGGGTTCTTCTCCAAAAGGCTATTGGCGATCAATTGATCTGTATCTTCGTGGACCACGGTCTTCTTCGTAAAGGAGAAGCGGACCAAGTTATGGACATGCTTGGTGGTAAGTTTGGTTTGAATATCGTTAAAGCAGACGCTGCTAAACGTTTCCTTGACAAACTTGCTGGCGTTTCTGACCCTGAACAAAAACGTAAAATCATCGGTAACGAATTTGTGTATGTCTTTGATGACGAAGCAAGTAAGCTCAAAGATGTGAAATTCCTTGCTCAAGGAACTCTTTATACAGACGTCATCGAGTCTGGTACGGATACTGCTCAGACTATCAAGTCACACCACAACGTTGGCGGTCTTCCAGAAGACATGCAGTTTGAACTGATTGAACCACTCAACACTCTTTATAAGGACGAAGTCCGTGCCCTTGGTACAGAGCTTGGTATGCCAGACCATATCGTATGGCGCCAACCATTCCCAGGACCAGGACTTGCGATCCGTGTCATGGGTGAAATAACTGAAGAAAAACTAGAAACAGTTCGTGAGTCAGACGCTATCCTGCGTGAGGAAATTGCTAAAGCTGGCCTTGACCGCGATATCTGGCAATACTTCACTGTTAACACAGGCGTTCGTTCAGTTGGTGTTATGGGTGACGGTCGTACTTATGACTACACGATTGCAATCCGTGCAATCACCTCTATCGATGGTATGACTGCTGATTTTGCAAAGATTCCTTGGGAAGTACTTCAAAAAATCTCAGTACGTATCGTAAATGAAGTGGACCACGTTAACCGTATCGTCTACGATATTACAAGTAAACCACCAGCAACTGTTGAATGGGAATAGAGTTAATAAGTTTAAAAGGCCTTAGAAATATTGATTTCTAAAGCTTTTTATTTTGCATTAACAATATTTTAACAACAAAAACTATTTTTCAGTATTTAAACCTAATATCTTTTTAACCTTTTTGGTACTTTCTATATACATACCTTTCTTAGACTCTCTAACAATTCTAGAATAATCTCCATTATCCTCGCGCAATTCATAAACACGGTAAAAATCATTATTATATTAAAACTCACTAATCAAGTCTATTTCTTTATTTATTATTTCCTTACTACCTAAATTTTCTGAATACTTCCTGAGCTCTATTAACCAATTAAACATCTATTAATCAATTTTTAAATGTATCTTACCCTTCACTACATCCGGTATATATTTTGAAGTAATCTCATATTCAATCGTTTGAGGAACATTCTCAAACATTAGTATCGATGGAAATGCCATTGAGGAGTTATGTTTCAAATACTCAATGCCAAATCTTAAAATATCAAATTCTGAATTTGTAAAATTTTTATATATAAATATGTGTTCTAAAGAGTTTTTATAGTTGTATTTTTGATCTTCATAACCAGGTCTCGTAGTATATGCGATAAGTGGATTAATATTAATTCTTTCTATATTTGATGGGATTATTTGAAAATAAGCGTAAGCATCAACTGAGTCACTTTCTTTAATTTTAAATAGAAATTCATCTAATTCAATTCCCTGTATCTCCTCAATTATGTTCTCTCCTGGATAAAGCAAGTTATTATGTTTTAGCAGACAACCTTTTGGTACCATCAGTTTTATATCGATATCTTCATCATATGTTTTACCTAAGTTAGAAACGATTAGTTCGACAAATTTAATGTTATCTATGTATGTGAAATATTCAATGTACTCTTTGTAAGATATTATTTCCCAATATAATTTGTTTAATTTAGAAAAGCGTTTCTTTTCCTTGTCAGACCCTATATACGAAGGACCACTGTTACCGAAAGGAATTTGTACCTGAAGTTTATGTTTCATTAAATTCCCTAAATACCAAAAATTTTCATGTAGTTTGATTTGGTTTTCTTTAGCGAAATCATTTATAGTATATTTGAATTTATCACTAATGGCCACAGAATCAGCTATTTGATAAAGAAAATCAACATTCGCATCTTCTTTTGAAGGCATAGTCAACATTTTACTTTTATCTTCTAATATATCTGCTTCTTCAGAAATTACGGTACTGTTTAGTTCATCTATATATTCGTTAATCTTACTTTGCTTTTCATTAATAAATTTTGACTCCAGTAAACTAAATTGTTTAGGTAAAATATTTTCGTCAGATAATGTTTTTTTATCCCTTATTGTCAAAAACGGTTTTATATTTTCGTTTTGATAAGTTTCTTTTTCTGAAATTAATTTTAAAAAATAAAGTGATAGATGATTTGTAAAAAGCCTTTGAAAATCAATCTCATCTTTAACTATAAAAAATATCCCTCTATCTTTATATCTTTCTTTAAATTCTTGCACTTTTTCATATTGCTTAATGTCTATATTAGACGGAATTATCGGATCTTCTAAAAAGTACATAAAAACTTGTTTGTCAGCTGATAGCATCTCCTCAATTTCTTCTTCCGTTCCGGATCCATAATTATCTGTTGCAGTACCAAATCTTGTCCAAAATATAGCAACAGCTGCATCACATTCCCTAACAATTTGCTTATTTAATAATTCCTGTGGTTTATCACCTGATTCAGGAAAGCTATCCGTTGACCAATGCTTGATTGATACTTGTATATTATTCAAACTACCATACAGTTTATTAAAATTATCAACAGCTTCCTTAATTAATTGAAGATAGCCAGGGCAAGAAATTAATAAATCGTAAATAGTCACTCCTTCTCTTGGCATCCATGTATCCTCCGAAAATTTAATACTATACAAATTTAACCTATTGTAATTATAAAGCAAAAAAACAGCAAAATCAAATTCTCTTACTGTTTTATTGGTTATAAACAATTGGAAATGAATGTTTTAGAACAAAGGTATCTACAACACAAAAGAGCAAATTAGGCTATATTAATAGCATTTATCCCTTAGCGACTGCTCTTGTAGAAACTTATGGCAATGATGTAAAGCCATATTGGAAAAAAGATGATATTAATAAGGCAACAGAGAAAGCCAGTAATCGTATAGTGAGATTTATCTTTGGATAAAAAATAGTGTAGGCTGAAGAGAATTCTTTAAAACTAGCTTGCTACAATTATTCTTTGTCAGATTTAAATGAAGTAACAATAGAAAATAAGAACGGAAATAGATTTTCCTGTAAGATAATACCGCTGGATCATGAACTTCAGTGGTATTATTTTTTATGATCTCAATATTAGGAAAATTTTTCAACCTCTACTCCTCTTTTTAAATCCCTGAAACCATGCTATAATATAGTAAGTATAGCTCCAATAACCTGATTATAAAAGTCAGCGATAAAGATTTCTTACATCATCCGTAAGTATTATTCTACTCTGATTCATATTATAATGAAAGTAACAAAAAATGGAGGTGTTTCACATGGACACAATTTTACGAGTAGAATCATTAAAAAAGTATTATGGGAAAGGTCCCAATATTACCAAAGCCTTGGATAGCATATCTTTTCAAGTTGTAAAAGGTGAGCTCTTAGGAATTATGGGGAGTAGCGGTTCTGGGAAAACAACTCTTCTTAACTGTCTAGCCACAATCATCAAGCCAACTGACGGTTCCATTCAAATGCAAGAAAAGGATTTAGGTCAGTTAAAAGGGAGCCAATTAGCAGATTATAGAGGCAAGGAAATTGGCTATCTCTTCCAGAATTTTGAGCTCTTGGACAATCTTACAGCCAAAGAAAATATTTTACTTCCCTTATCTTTGCACAAGGTCGATGCCAACGAAAGCAAGGTTCGGTTAGAATTACTTTCCCAATATCTGGATATTTCTGAACTTCTGGATAAGTTCCCTTCTCAATTATCAGGTGGTCAACGGCAAAGGGTAGCTGCTGCGCGCGCCTTAATTTTAGACCCTAAGATTGTATTTGCGGACGAGCCCACAGGAGCTTTGGATTCAAAAAATGCGACCATTTTGATGCAAAAATTATCCAAAATGAATCAAGTGGAAGAAACCACCATTCTCATGGTGACCCACGATTCCGTAGCAGCTAGCTTTTGCAACCGCATCTTGTTTATCCAAGATGGAAAACTATTCCATGAAATCCGTCGCGATTATCCAAGAGAAAGTCAAGAAGACTTCTATCACAGAATACTAAAGGTCATGGCTGCACTAGCTGGAGGTGATGGTAATGTTTTCTAAATTAGTCTCAAGAAATAGCAAGAGAGATCGAAAAAATAACGGCTTGTATTTCAGTTCTATGGTTCTGTCTATTATCTCCTTTTACATCATCCTTTCTTTGTCTCATCAAGATGTGATGCACTTTCTAAAACAAATAGAAAGTGACGCTGTAAATAAACTCTTTAGCATGATTCCCATTCTTTATGTAGCAACGCTCTTTATTCTCTTTTTTCTAGTCTACTTCTCAAGCAGTATGCAGATGGAAAGGAGAAAACATGAATTTGGTGTCTATCTCACACTGGGAATGCAAAGAAGCAAACTGTTCTTGCTACTTCTGCTCGAGGATTTGAGAAACAGTGTCCTTGCCCTTGGAATAGGCCTTCCTATTTCCATCTTAATTTCAGAATTAATTAGCCTAATAACCGCTAAAATTGTGGGACTAGGGATTATTGAACATCAATTTTCTCTATCTACCACAGCTCTACTCTATACAGTCATCGGCTTCCTAGCCGTAAAATTAGCTGTTTTTGTCCTTTTAAGTACAAAGACTGCCAATATGGAAATCGGAAACCTGCTCGCCTATTCTCCTTCTGGGATGAAGAAACTACTCCCCAAGGGGGTGTACCTTCTTGCTTCTGTCCTCGGAATTTTGCTTCTAGGAACAGCCTATTACATGGGTATGAGTGGACAAGCTTGGGAAAATGTCATAACAATGGGCATCACCGTTCTCTTAGGAACTCTGGGAACTATCCTACTCTTCTTTGGTATGCGTTTATTTATAGACTTTTTGGTCAAGCTTGGAAACAATCGAAAACTTCATGCCTATAATTTTAGACAGATTCAGGAATTAGTTATCCAACGCTCAACTATACTGGCTGTCTGCTCCCTCTTAATTTTCTCTGCCTTGTGCCTCTTTGGAGCAGGTGTGGCCATTGCAAGCGGCAATCCAGGCAATCAAACCCACGTATTGGATTATACATTTAGAGATAGCAAGCAGGAAACAGATGAAAATCTTGATGTAAATGCAGTTAAAAAAGAGCTTGAAGCTGCCGGACTAGTATCACAGTTTTCAAAGATTCTGCAAATTAAAGTAGGCCAAACTAAAGAACACGAATCCGTGTCCTTTGAAGAGGTCATCAAGGAGTTGAAAAATCAAAAAGACAACAAGAACAAGGAAGTTTTGCTTCATAAATTTAAACAGTCTACTAATTTCCACCTCATACCAGTTTCCGAATACAATGAACTTAAAAAGGCTACCAATCTTCCCCCTCTAGAACTAACTAATAAGGAAGCATATTTGTATATGGGGAAAGATTTTCTGCCAGATGAAAGTCTCGTCAACTCTGTCCTAAAGACAAAGCCTCAAATCAAAGTCATGGGAAATGATATAAAATTGATTGGCGAGGTGGAGTCTTTGCCAATCGTAACGGATCATGAGATAACCCTCTCTGTCGCTCTCATAGTTCCAGATGAGATTTTTATGAGCTATACAGACGGTCGCTATTCGAACTATGTTAGCGGTATCCTGGCTCCTGAGCTAGTCAAGGAAAAAGGCTTGATGAGAGCTATCTCAGATACCAATGAAAAGCTAAATCAAACCTCTCTTGGCTATGAAAGCTATATACAAAATATGGGAAGACAATTGTTTTACATTATCTCTGCCAGCTATGTCACCATCTATCTGTCTATCATCTTCCTTGTTGTCGCAAATACAATTATCGGCGTTCAGTTTTTGATGGGACAAAGACAATCCTATAGACGATACCAGACCTTAATCCATCTTGGTGCCAACTACGAAACTCTTTGTAAATCGTCAGAAAAGCAAGTCAACTGGTATTTCGGTCTACCAATAACCCTTGCACTTATCAGTAGTAGCTTCGGAGTGAGCTCCCTCCTCACAGGAATAGTGCCCACTAGCGCAAGAATGGTTATGGGGCAGAAATTTATCACAGCCATGCTGATCGTACTGCTCTTAGCTGGCTTTGAAGTCATCTATATCAGAATTGTAAAGAAAAATAGCAACAAGTACTTATTGTCATTAATGGAACCCAAAAGAGATGAATAAGGTAGAATAAAATAGGAAAAGGAGGAACCGATATGAAGCATATTCTGGTTATTGAAGATGAAGCCTTGATTCGAGATGAAATTGTCATCTTGTTAGAGAAAGCGGGTTATCAAGTTGATAAGTTGACTGACTTCAAAGATACAAGCCAGCAAGTGCTGCAATACGATACAGATCTAATCATACTGGATTTGAATTTGCCAGGAGAAACAGGTTTTCAAATTTGTAAAAATCTCAAGTCAAAACGCTCTGTCCCTATATTGGTTCTCACTTCCCGTGAACAATTAAAAGATGAAATCTACGCCCTGAAATTAGGGGCAGATGAGTATCTAACAAAGCCTTTCAAGAAAGAAAGATTTTTGGCACGTATAGAAAATATCTTGAAACGCTATGAAGGCAGACAAAATCTACTTGAAAAAGATAATTTTCTGCTGGATAGACAGACCTATACCCTTTATATCAATGGACACTCGATTTTACTCCCCCAAAATCAAGGGAAATTGTTAGAAACTTTATTAGTGGCAACTGATTCTGTCGTCACAAAAGAAGAACTAAGCATGAAACTGTGGAATACAACTGAGTTCATCGATGAAAATGCCCTTCAAGTAAATATTGCAAGACTCAAAAAGGTGATGAAACAGGCTGGTATTGCACTTCAAGTCAAGTCCGTCAGAGGTATCGGTTACAAATTGGAAGAGGAAAGGGAATATGAAACAGAATCCTAAATATTTGGCTACCTATCTGCCTTGGTTACTTGTTCTCTTAGCATTTGATTTATTCACAGCTGTCCTGCTTTGGCTTTCAGACGTGAGAAAGTTTCAAGCCCTCATCATTCTCTATCTTTTAGCTACTGTCCTGCTCTTTTTCATCCTATCATTCCTACTGATAAGAAAAGAAAGAAAAAAATCCGCTGCCTATAAAGCCTTCATAGCCAATCCCAAGGTCGATACTGAGCTGGAATTATTGCGTTTATCAAGTGCCTCAGAGAAAGAAAGCATCGAAGAAATCGCAAATGCGCTTTACCAAAGGCAAGCGGAAATAGGAAAGCTCAACTCATTACTAGCCGAATACGAGGACTATGTTGAAAAATGGGCTCATGAAATCAAACTCCCTCTATCGCTTCTTTCCCTCCTTTTGGACAATCAAAGTGACCAGTTGCCAAAGGATACAACTTTTAAGTTGGACTATGTGAAAAATCAAATCCAAGGAAATGTATCACAGATACTATTCTATTACAGGGTGAAAAGTGAAAAAAATGATTTTCTATTTGAAGACCTTGACCTCCAAGAGTGTATCCAAGATCTTTTGGAAAACTTTGATCCCTTGCTCAAAGAAAAGAAATTTACGATTCAGCTAGAGAACATACAAGGAATCTGCTACACCGATCAACGCAGTTTTGAATTTATCCTCTCTCAAATCCTCGCCAACGCCCTTAAATATAGCTCTGACAAGCCCGAACTCAGTATTTCTATGTCAAAGGATAAGGGGCGCACAAGTCTGATTATTAGGGATAATGGTTGCGGAGTTAAAGCTTGTGACCTTCCTCATATCTTTGAAAAAGGCTTTACAGGTGATTCAGGTGATACAAGGAAAAAATCAACAGGTATGGGGCTCTATCTAGTCAAACAATTAGCAGATGCTTTAAAAATCGAAATCACAGTAAATTCCGAATGGATGCAAGGGTTTGAAATCTCTCTTTCTATTTAGTCAATTTTTCGATTAAGAAAATTGCCTAATCATAGAAAGCACATATGCTATATCAAAAAGGAAAGCACTTCTGCTTTCCTTTTTTATTTGCGTTTCTTCTTCGCTTTCTTCATTTTGTTAGCCATGCGTTTCATGGACTGTTTCATAGCAAATTCACCGATTTTACCTTTTAGTCCACCACCAAACATCTGGCTCATATCTGGCATTCCCGCTCCTCCTAGAGCTGATAAGTCAGGCATACCACCTTGTCCCGTCATTCCTTCAAGGGCAGACATATCCATTCCTCCCATATTTGGCATATTTTTAGGAAGATTGTTTGGATTGATTCCCATCTGCTTCATCATCTTGTTCATATCTCCAGACATAACACCTTGCATGAGCTGTTTAGCCTGGTTAAAGTCTTTGATGAATTTATTGACTTCGACAAAGGTATTTCCAGAACCTGCAGCGATACGACGGCGACGGCTTGGATTTAGCAAATCTGGATTTTCACGTTCTTCAGGTGTCATTGAAGACACAATAGCACGTTTGCGAGCAATCTGGCGTTCATCTACCTTCATGTTTTGAAGGGCTGGATTGTTAGCCATACCTGGAATCATCTTGAGCAAGTCTTCCATCGGCCCCATATTTTGCACCTGATCCAACTGATCAATGAAATCATTGAAATCAAATGTGTTTTCACGCATCTTCTCAGCCATTTCAAGGGCTTTTTGCTCATCGTATTCTTGAGAAGCTTTCTCAATCAAAGTGAGCATATCCCCCATACCAAGGATACGGCTAGACATGCGATCTGGGTGGAAGGTTTCGATATCTGTAATTTTTTCACCTGTACCAGTGAACTTGATTGGTTTTCCAGTGATGTGACGAACCGATAGAGCCGCACCACCACGAGTATCCCCATCAATCTTGGTAAGGATGACCCCAGTGACTTCCAACTGAGCATTAAACTCACGCGCAACATTGGCCGCTTCTTGACCAATCATGGCATCAACCACGAGGAGAATTTCGTTTGGTTGAGCCAATGCTTTTACGTCACGAAGTTCATTCATCAAAAGCTCATCAATCTGCAAACGACCTGCCGTATCAATCAAGACATAGTCATTATGGTTAGCTTGGGCTTGTTCCAAACCTTGACGAACAATCTCAACAGCTGGAACCTCTGTTCCAAGAGCGAAAACCGGCACATCAATCTGTTGACCCAGAGTTTTCAACTGGTCAATAGCCGCAGGACGATAAATATCCGCCGCAATCATCAAAGGACGGGCATTTTCTTCTTTCTTGAGTTTGTTGGCCAATTTACCAGCAAAAGTTGTTTTACCAGCCCCCTGTAAACCAACCATCATGATGATTGTAGGAATCTTAGGTGACTTGATAATTTCTGCCGTATCAGAACCTAAAACGGCTGTCAGTTCCTCATCAACGATTTTAATAATTTGTTGCGCAGGATTAAGGGTATCAATGACCTCATGCCCAACTGCACGCTCACGAACTTTCTTGATAAAGTCCTTTACAACAGGCAAGGCAACGTCGGCCTCAAGCAAGGCCAAGCGAATTTCTTTGGTTGCCTCTTGAACATCAGATTCAGAGATTTTTCCTTTTTTACGTAGATTTTTAAAGACGTTCTGCAAACGTTCTGTTAAACTTTCAAATGCCATTTTTCTTCCTCTTATTCTCTATTATCAATGCTTGTTAAAATTTCTATCTGCTCCTTCAGAAAGTCATCCTTGGGATAGCGCTCCAAAATCTGATCAAAAATCTGACTGCGGACAATGTAGTCCGAGTACATGTGCAATTTCATCTCATAATCTTCCAGAATCTTTTCTGTCCGCTTAATATTATCATAGACAGCCTGACGACTGACACCAAACTCTTCAGCAATCTCAGCAAGGCTATAATCATCAGCGTAGTAGAGCTCTATATAATTCATTTGCTTGTCTGTCAAAAGCGCCGCATAAAATTCAAAGAGCGCATTCATACGGTTGGTTTTTTCGATTTCCATAACTTTTATTATACCAAAAAATCTATTATACTTCTACATTAGAAGTCATTCTAATAAAGATAGAAAAATAAAGGTAAGTTCTAAAAGCAACTTCCACATGACTTTTCAACGTAGAATTTTTTTCGATTTTTGCTTTCTTTTGAGGGGCAAGCGACTTTTTCCCCGTGTTTTTCAGATCCAAGCCAATCTCAACTTCCAGTTGCCACTCATGAACCCAACTTACTTGCCTAGAACTTAGTGAGTATATTTGTGGTTATTGTCTGCGACCATACATAATACGAATCCCATCAATGAAAATCTCAGTTTAGTCAACAAAGAAAAGTCCTTAGAAACTTGTAGTCTAAGGACTTTATCTTTCAACTGACTTTAGTGTTTTAATTTTACCCAATCACACTTCCGTTTGGTACAGCTGAATCAACTGTGAGAAGGGTTAATTGTCCATCATGTTCAGCTGAGAGAATCATCCCTTGACTGACATATTTCTTCATCATCTTGCGTGGTTTGAGATTGGCAACGATTTGAACTTTCTTACCGACCAATTCTTGTTCGTTTGGATAGTATTTTGCAATCCCAGAAAGAATTTGACGATCTTCACCATCGCCAGCATCCAAGCGGAATTGAAGCAACTTATCTGAACCTTCTACTTTAGACACTTCTTTGACTTCTGCGACACGGATTTCGACCTTGTCAAAGTCTTCAAACTTGATTTCTTCCTTGTTTAGTTTGAGTTCAACTTCGTCTGGGTTCCACTCTTTTTCGACTGCTGGTTTGTTGCCTTCCATTTGTTCCTTGATATAGGCGATTTCTTCTTCCATATCCAGACGTGGGAAGATTGGTGTTCCCTTAGCAACTACAGTCACACCTGCAGGGAAATCAGCCAAGCTCAAGTTTTCAAGGCTAGAAACTTCTGCTAAACCAAGTTGAGTCAAGACCGCGCGACTGGTTTTCATCATAAATGGATCAATCAAGTGAGCTACAACACGCAGGCTGGCTGCCAAGTGGCTCATAACACTTGCCAATTGATTGCGAAGTGCTTCATCCTTAGCCAAGACCCATGGTGCGGTCTCATCGATGTATTTATTAGTACGTGAAATAAGAGTCCATACTGCTTCTAGGGCACGTGGGTAGTCAACTGCTTCCATGTGAGTATGGTAGTCAGCGATTGATTCAGCAGCTACTTGAGCAAGAGCATGGTCAAACTCTGTTACACCCTCTACATAGGCAGGGACTTGCCCGTCAAAGTACTTATTAATCATAGAAACCGTACGGTTGAGGAGATTTCCTAGGTCATTAGCCAATTCATAGTTGATACGGCCTACATAGTCTTCAGGAGTGAAAGTTCCATCTGAACCAACTGGAAGGCTACGCATGAGGTAGTAGCGCAGTGGATCTAGTCCATAACGCTCTACCAACATTTCAGGGTAAACGACATTCCCTTTAGATTTAGACATTTTGCCGTCTTTCATGACGAACCAACCGTGAGCAATCAAACGATCTGGCAATTTGATATCCAACATCATAAGAAGGATTGGCCAGTAGATTGAGTGGAATCGAAGGATGTCTTTTCCTACCATGTGGAAGACTGTTCCATTCCAGAACTTGTCAAAGTTACCATGTTCGTCTTGACCGTAACCAAGAGCTGTCGCATAGTTAAGAAGAGCATCAATCCAAACGTAGACAACGTGTTTAGGATTTGATGGTACCGGAACACCCCATGTAAAGGTTGTACGAGAAACTGCCAAATCCTCTAAACCTGGCTCGATAAAGTTGCGAAGCATTTCATTCAGACGACCATCTGGAGTGATAAATTCAGGATGAGCTTTGAAAAATTCTACTAGACGGTCTTGGTATTTGCTGAGACGAAGGAAGTATGATTCTTCAGATACCCATTCAACCTCGTGTCCTGATGGAGCGATACCTCCCGTTACATTTCCGGCTTCATCACGGAATACTTCTGCAAGTTGGCTTTCTGTAAAGAATTCCTCATCTGATACTGAATACCAACCAGAGTATTCACCCAAGTAAATATCATCTTGAGCAAGCAAGCGTTCAAAGACCTGCGCGACAACTTTTTCATGGTAGTCATCAGTTGTACGGATAAATTTATCGTATGAGATATCTAGTAATTGCCAGAGTTCTTTGACTCCAACAGCCATACCATCAACGTAGGATTGTGGTGTAATTCCAGCTTCTTCTGCTTTTTGCTGGATTTTCTGACCATGCTCATCAAGGCCTGTCAGATAAAAGACATCATAGCCCATCAGGCGTTTGTAACGTGCTAGGACATCACAGGCAATGGTTGTGTAGGCAGAACCGATATGAAGTTTCCCAGATGGATAGTAAATCGGCGTTGTAATATAAAAATTCTTTTCAGACATAATTTTTCCTTTCCAGGCAAATGAAACCTGTTTTTCTAACACTTCATTATATCACATTTTTAATGATTTTCGATAGGGAAATCCATATAAAAACAAGATAGACAAATGTCCATCTTGTTGTTCTTCTTATTCATAACGAAGGGCTTCGATTGGATCAAGTTTCGATGCCTTATTGGCTGGCAAGACCCCAAAAATCATACCAACACTAGCCGAAACTGCCAGACTAAATAGGGCAACTGGGATTGATACTCCCACTTCTATACCCGCAATCAAACCTTGTAAAAGTATACCAGCTATAGCGGTTAATCCTGTCGCAATTGTCAAACCAATGACTCCGCCTAGCAAGGTCAAAATCATGGATTCAATCAAAAACTGAATTAAAATATTAGCACGTGTTGCACCCAAAGCCTTACGGAGACCAATCTCACGAGTACGCTCTGTCACCGAAACCAGCATAATGTTCATAACACCAGTCCCTCCAACAAAGAGAGAAATTCCTGCGATGGCACTAATAATCGTAGTTATAAATCCAAAAAGTTGTTGTACTTCTTGGAAGGCTGCAGTCGCATCTGCCACCTGATACTCCCCTTGCTGAAGACCAGCAATCTCGGTCATTTTTCTAGCTAATTCTGGTCCTACAGTTGGTGTCAAACTGGTATCATTAACTCGGAAAACAATATCAGAAATTTCATCCATATTGAAGTTATTGGCAAGAGAAATATTAGTCGTAATGGGAAGTCCACCAATACCAAATGTCTTGACAGCCTTGGCCTCATCGCTAGTATAAACACCAATAACACGATAGCTAAAGCCACCAACATCTATAATCTTGTTAACAGCTTCTTGAGCAGATCCAAACAGACTGTTAGCAAGTTCCTGGTCTAGCAAAATGACACTGGCCACATCTTTATAATCCTGAGCTATAAGACTACGACCTGCAACAATTTCATTTTCAACCGCCTTCATGTAAGTAATATTTCCACCTGTCAAGCTAGCACGCTCAACCTTTTTATCTTTATAAGACAGGGTCGTATTTGTCGAGTTGGTTACATAGTAACTATCTACACCCTTAAGTTTGGCCGCCTCCTTAACCCAAGCTTCTTGCGGTTTTGGCGGTTCAACATGGACTTCCTCTTCTTTACCAGAGACTGTCAAAGCTGATTGCTTTTGGGTAAAAGAACCATCTTTGCTTTTGATAGGCGAGAAAAAGACATGGATATTCTTCTGTGACTTGGTCATATTTTTATTGATCTGACGAGACATGGAATCTCCCAGAGCCATAATCACAACAACAGATGAAACACCAATGATAATCCCAATCATAGTGAGAAAAGAGCGCATCTTGTGAGCCATGATAGATGAAAAGGCAAATTTCAGATTCTGCATCTTAGTTTTCCTCCTTCTCTAACTGCGCACTGTCGGACGAAATAACTCCATCTCGAATGACAATCTGGCGTTTAGCATAAGCAGCGATTTCAGGCTCATGCGTTACCATGATAATGGTTTTTCCTTCTTTGTTCAAGTCAACCAAAAGTTGCATAATTTGGTTCCCTGTTTTGGTATCCAAGGCTCCTGTCGGTTCGTCAGCTAGGATGATAGAAGGATTATTTACCAAGGCACGCGCAATAGCTACACGTTGCTTTTGACCACCAGATAATTCTGAAGGCAAATGGTGACTGCGTTCTGTCAATTCAACCTTATCTAAATATTCCTCGGCCAACTTACGGCGTTTTGAAGCCGAAACTCCTGCATAAATCAAGGGCAATTCTACGTTTTGCAAAGCATTGAGTTTAGATAGAAGAAAGAACTGCTGAAAGACAAATCCGATTTGTTGGTTGCGGACCTTGGCTAGTTGTTTTTCACCCAGTCCAGCTACTTCTTGGCCTTCAAGATAATACTCTCCACTGGTTGGTGTATCCAACATGCCAATCGTATTCATGAGAGTAGACTTACCAGAACCAGATGGTCCCATGATAGCTACAAACTCACCCTCATTCACTTCTAGGTTGATATTTTTGAGAACCTGCAATTCTTGGTCACCGTTACGGTAGCTTCTGCAGATATTTTTTAGACTAATTAGTTGCTTCATCAGCCTTCACCTCTTTTCCTTCCTCTAGAGAAGACGTTGGGTTACTGATGACCTTGACTCCATTTGTCAGACCTGAAGTGATTTCTTGGTTGTCTGCATCAGCATTGCCCAAACCAACTTCCACTTTCTTAGCCTTTTTCTGCTCGTCAAGCACCCAGACATAGTTCTTATCATTTTCAGTCACAACACTTGTTAGAGGAACCAAAATGGCTTTACTCTTATTCTTGACCTCAACGCTTACTGAAAATCCTTGTTTCAAATCACCTATTTCACTTGTAACATCGATGGTATATGGATATTTAGAACCAGAATTACCACCTGCTGCGGCAGTAGCTGCACTTGCTGCTTCGCCACTAGTTTTAGGATAGTCAGAAATGTAGCTAATCTTACCAGTCCAGCTCTTATCTTGGTACACTTTAGAAGTGAAGGTTACTTCTTGACCGACAGATAAGTTGGCAAGGTTATATTCAGATAGTTCACCCTTAACTTGCAAGTTTTCATTGCTTACGACATGAACGACCACTTGGCTTGCTCCTGTTGGAGATTTGGAAACGTTACGATTGACTTCGACCACAGTTCCCTCTAGGGTACTGAGAACCGTCATGGCATCCAACTGACTTTGAGCCTTGCTTAATTGTGCCGCCGCATCTGCACGGGCATCACGGGCATCACCTAATTGTGCATCAATAGAGGATACTGCATTTCCTGAGACTGGAGCTGGAGTTTGGGCTGCAGCTCCTTCGCCTCCTGCTGGCGTTGGCAACTGTGGAGCCGGAGCTGAAGCAGCTTCATTTCGTGCTTGGTTGAGTTCGTTGATATGACGGTCTGCCTTCGCAACTGCTCGACTAGCTGAATCATAGGCAGCCTGTGCTTCTGAGCTACTGTACTTAACTAAAGCCTGCCCTTCACTAACCTTATCACCTACAGAAACAAGGATTTCATCTAAATCTCCCTTACTAGCATCAAAATAAACATATTGTTCATTTTTTGCTGTGACTGTCCCTGATAATAAAACAGAGGATGCCACGGTTCCTTCTTTAGCAACAACAAGATGAGTTGGCTCATCTTTTACAGCAGTTTGAGAAGGTTGTCTAAAGAGCAAAATCCCCCCAGCACCTAATACAACTACACTGGCAGCACCGATTGCTGCATATAATTGCCACTTTTTAGCTTTACGATTTTTTTTCATAATGAAACTCCTTTTTTGATTTAAAGTCCTTAACAATATTATATAAAAATTAGCAAATATAAACAATAACCGTTCAGAACGAAATAATGACATTTCGGGATTTGATTATTGTTCGGAATCTATTTTTTACTACCATTGTACTAGTTATATAATACACTTTATTTTTCCTTTTTGCAAGCCTTTTCTTTAATTTTTTTGAACGTAGCAGATTTTTGCAATCAGATAAAAAAAAAGATAGAATATGACTATCAAAAAATGACACTCTACTATTTAAAAGAGTATAAAGGAGTTTTCAATGAGAGAATATGATATCATTGCTATCGGTGGTGGTAGCGGAGGAATTGCTACCATGAACCGTGCTGGTGAACACGGAGCCAAAGCGGCAGTTATTGAGGAAAAGAAACTAGGTGGAACCTGTGTCAACGTCGGTTGTGTTCCTAAAAAAATCATGTGGTACGGGGCGCAAATCGCTGAGACTTTCCATCAATTTGGAGAAGACTACGGCTTTAAGACTACTGATCTTAACTTTGACTTTGCAACCCTACGTCGTAATCGTGAAGCCTACATCGATCGCGCTCGTTCTTCTTATGATGGAAGTTTTAAACGCAACGGCGTAGACTTGATTGAAGGTCATGCTGAATTTGTAGATTCTCATACTGTCAGCGTAAATGGTGAACTGATTCGTGCTAAACATATTGTGATTGCTACTGGTGCCCATCCAAGTATTCCAGACGTTCCTGGTGCTGAACTAGGTGGCTCTTCTGATGATGTATTTGCTTGGGAAGAATTGCCAGAGTCAGTTGCTATTCTAGGCGCTGGTTATATTGCCGTTGAATTGGCTGGCGTACTCCACACTTTTGGTGTCAAGACAGACCTCTTTGTTCGTCGTGATCGTCCTTTACGTGGTTTTGATTCTTACATCGTTGAAGGTTTGGTCAAGGAAATGGAAAGAACAAACTTACCACTTCACACTCACAAAGTCCCTGTTAAGTTAGAAAAAACTGCTGAAGGCATTACCATTCATTTCGAAGATGGTACTAGTCACACAGCTAGTCAAGTTATCTGGGCTACAGGTCGCCGTCCAAACGTTAAGGGCTTGCAACTTGAAAAAGCTGGAGTAACTCTGAACGAACGTGGCTTTATCCAAGTAGATGAATACCAAAATACTGTTGTTGAGGGAATCTACGCTCTAGGTGATGTAACAGGCGAAAAAGAACTAACTCCAGTTGCTATCAAGGCTGGACGTACTTTATCTGAACGTCTCTTTAACGGCAAAACAACTGCTAAAATGGACTACTCAACTATTCCAACCGTTGTCTTTTCACACCCTGCTATCGGAACAGTTGGATTGACAGAAGAGCAAGCTATTAAAGAATACGGTCAAGAGCAAATCAAGGTTTACAAATCAAGCTTTACTTCTATGTACTCTGCTTGCACTTACAACCGTCAAGAAACACGTTTCAAATTGATCACAGCTGGTTCTGAAGAAAAAGTTGTCGGACTTCATGGAATTGGCTACGGTGTTGATGAAATGATTCAAGGATTTGCTGTTGCTATCAAAATGGGAGCAACCAAGGCAGACTTTGATGCAACTGTGGCGATTCACCCAACTGCATCTGAAGAATTTGTAACTATGCGTTAATCGAAATAAAAGAAGCTGATACAAATGTGTCTGCTTCTTTTTTGATGTATTCGATTCAACAAAACAATTATCCAACTTGACTAGTTAGGAAAATCGGCCGTTACAGTTTTTGTTACCTTGTTTTTAAAAATTGGTTGACAATAATTACTCTACGAGTATAATAGTTACTATACATCAGAAAAGAGGTTAACTATTTTGAAAAAAGCTCACGTTTATGCTATCCCTGCTATTGGGGCTGCTCTCATTGCTGTTTTGGCACAAATCAGTCTTCCAATTGGACCTGTTCCCTTCACTCTGCAAAACTTTGCAATCGGCTTGATTGCTACTGTCTTTAGACCTAGAGAGGCTGTACTTTCTGTTGGACTCTATCTTCTTCTAGGTGCTATCGGTCTTCCTGTCTTTGCAGGAGGTGGAGCTGGTTTTCAGGCTTTAGTTGGTCCTACAGCAGGCTATCTTTGGTTTTATCTTGTTTATTCTGGACTTACCTCTTCTCTAACTAACAGTGATAGTGGTTTTGTCAGAATTTTTCTAGCAAATCTCTTGGGAGATACACTTGTTTTTGTCGGTGGGATTCTCAGTTTACATTTTCTTGCTGGAATGGCATTTGAAAAAGCTCTTGTTGTGGGGATCATTCCCTTTATCATTCCAGACCTTGGTAAACTTCTGGCTATTAGTTTTATTAGCCGTCCGCTACTTCAACGCCTTAAAAATCAGTCTTACTTTGCTAACTAAAAAAGGATATCGAGTTGTCATGACTCAGTATCCTTTTCTTTCATTTTGAAAACTTAGTTGCCTTTAAAGGCATCCACCATCGTTTGAAATTCTTCATTTGAGAGAGTGATCCCTTTGCCCATTTTAGTATGATCTGGACTCCAAGCACGAATATCAAACTTTGCAGGAGCACCATTAAAGCTCACACGGTTGATTTCCTTGGTCCAACCTTTTTCGTTTTCAGAAAGAGTCAACAAGTGCTCTTCGATTTCAAATGTAAATTCTGCCATTTTCTTCTCCTTTTTTAGCTTTCATTAGTTTATTCGTAAAATCTTGTAGATTTTAGGAAAATTTTATATAATATTGATATAAAAGAAGGGAGGCCACTATGAGACATAAATTCCAGCAAGTACTAGATAAAATACATGACTTTTTAAATGGACATTACCAATCTGACCAGACTGAAAATAACTCCCTTACCGCTACTATTGAAGAGGCCATCCAGAAACAAACCGCTGTTCACCTTATCTTATCTGAGACAAGCTTTACAGGTGACATCATCAAATACGATCAGCAACGCCAGCAAATTATCGTGAAAAATTTTGCCAAAAATGTGACCCGTATTATCCGCATAAGCGATATTCAACGCCTGCGATTTGTCCCTTCGACCGTCCAAACAGCTCAAAAAAATAGATTTAAGAAAGAGTGAGATGTAGTTGTTTCATCCCACTCTTTTTTCTTAGCGAATTTGTTCAAAATGCAAATGAACCGCGATATGATCTCCATAACCACTTCTTTCCAAGTCACGTTGTAGACGATAGGAAATGTAGTGTTCTGCAATGGTAATGTAACCTGCACCTAGTAGACGATGTTCAACCATAGACTGAATCATGCTAATGGTAGCACGTTCCACCTTGGCCTCTTCCAAATCCAAAACCACTTTCTTAGTGACTTGTGCAAGGTTTTGACGCAAATCATCTGTCAATACATAGACAGTTTGGGCCGCCTTTAAGATGGCTTGGTAAATCTTATCTGGATTAAATTCAGCAATTTCTCCATCACGTTTGATTACTTGCATAGCTTTCTCCTTTATTCTTTGTTTCCTTTGATTTCTGCCAGCATTTTTTCTTCTTCTGCTGTCAGTTGATAATGTCCAAGCAAATCCGGTCTGCGCTCGTAGGTTTTCTTTAAACTCTCGTACAGGCGCCACTGACGGATTTTTTCATGGTGTCCGCTCATGAGCACATCTGGCACAACCATGCCTCGATAATCATAGGGGCGTGTGTATTGAGGGTATTCGAGAAGGCCAGAAGAAAAACTATCATCTTGGTGGCTAGACTCCTTGCCAATCACTTCTGGAATCAGACGAACCGTAGCATCAATCATGGTCATGGCCGCCAACTCGCCACCAGTGAGGACATAATCGCCTAGGGAAATCTCATCTGTCACCAAGGTCTTAATTCGCTCATCATAACCCTCGTAGTGCCCGCAGATAAAGATTAGCTCTTCCTCTTGAGCCAAATCCTCAGCATAAGCCTGATCAAACTGCTTTCCAGCTGGATCGAGGAGAATAACGCGCGGATTTTTCTTTTCAATAGCATCAAAGGCATCGAAAATGGGTTGGGCTCGGAGCAACATCCCCTGACCGCCTCCGTAAGGCTCATCGTCGACATGGCGGGCCTTTTCAGCGTATTCTCGAAAATTATGATACTGGATATCCAAGAGCCCCTTTTCTCGGGCCTTTCCGACGATTGAGTGCTCAAGCGGAGAAAACATCTCTGGAAAGAGGGTTAAAATATCAATCTTCATCGTCTAACCCTTCTAAGATTTCCACATCGACGCGGTTATTTGGAATATCAACATTGAGAACCACTGGTGGGATATAAGGCAAGAGCAAGTCACGTTTGCCTTTTCGCTTGACCACCCAGACATCGTTAGCACCTGGTTGCAGGATTTCTTTGATGGTTCCAATCAAGTTATCACCCTCATAGACTTCCAAACCGATAATCTCGTGATAGTAGAATTCACCATCATCTAAATCGTTTAAATCTTCCTCAGCAACCTTGAGACTGTATCCCTTGTACTTTTCAATAGCATTGATATGGTACATATCTTTGAATTTAATAATGTCAAAGTTCTTCTGTTTACGGTGACTAGCGATGGTCACTGTTTGAACAAACTGATCTTTTTCATCAAACAAGGCAAGCTCAGTACCTTTTTTAAACCGTTCTTCTGCAAAATCCGTCACAGACAAGACTCGCATCTCACCCTGCAACCCCTGCGTATTGACGATTTTCCCAACATTAAAGTAGTTCATCTTGTCTCCTGTACTCTATTTCTATCCATCTTATTCGGACAATTCTCGAATAATAGTCACAATTTTTTCTGATTCTGACCATTGTAAATAATGGTGATTCCCTCCTAAAATGAGTTTAGTATTGGAAGTCCAATATTCTGATTCTCTGTACTCTTTTTCTCTATAAGCCTGACAAAAAATAAATACAGGGACATGAGATTCTATCGAGACATTCTCAAAATCTTCCTCAGTAATCTCTCCAGATATCTGAAATCCTGTATATTGACTTTCCAACTCTGAACCTTTTTCTTGCATTATTTTCCAGATTTCTTTATTAGTTTCATGGCTAAATGTCTCTTGAGTTAAGTTCTTAAAATAAAGTTCAGGACCACACTCCTCAATCAGCCTCATCTGCTTTTCCATTTCTGGATAAGGATTTTCTGAAAAATCAGCAAACATGACTTTTTTAGTTGTCGGTTCAATTGCTAGTAAAGCCTGACACTTAATTGGTTTGTTGAGCAATTTGCAAGCTAAAATTCCACTCAAACTATGTACACAAAGTATATATTCAGAAATCGCCAATTCTTCAAGTACTTCATAAACTGCATCTGCAAGATTATCCAGATTTTTTCCAGCTTGGTCATTCATCGGACTCCTACCTGTGTTCGGAAAATCAATTGTCAAATAACCAATTGTAGGAGGAAGTTTTTCAAGTATAAGTGAAAAATTTTCATAACTTGGTAGCAAACCTACGCCACTTAAACAAACTAGCATTTTCTTTTGCTTTTGATAAGTAACAGAGAGACTACCAATTTCTGTAGATACTTCAAACCTCTTCATAAAGAAATCCACTCGTTCTATATAATGAATTATTAAAAATCCTTATCCTTTATTTTATCACGTTCCAAGGATTTTCTCAAGTTGGATAAATCTCATCTTACAGAGCTACTACTTCTTCAAAAAATTCACCAACTATCTGATTAAACTCTTCAGGATGATCATTCATAGGTTGGTGTTTACTATCTGAAATCGTTACTTGACGCGCATTGGGATTTAAGGCAATGATCCCATCGTAAATCATTTTTAGGTGTTTGGGAAAATCGTTTTCGCCTCTTACTAATAGCATAGGAGGATTGCCATGATAACCTTCTATCTCATGGACAGCCATAAAACCTGTGATTCCAAGGTTCAAAAAAACATCTCGCCCAGTTTCTATAATGGCCGTCTTGACTAATTCTCTTGTGATAGGATTATCTGTACACATCTTTGAGTTCTTATCTGCAATCAACTTCCAAGGAATCGTTTTGTACATAAGGGAACTATATTTTATGCGATTTCTCTCTTTATCTGATAGGTAACGATGCTGTCCCCAACTATCTACCATGACCAAGGCTAGAACTCGATTTGGATGACGATAGGTATACTCTTGAAGTGGATTCCCTCCCCAAGAATGACCAACCAATATCACCTTATCTAGCTGGAAATAGGACAAAATAGCATCTACATCTTGAACAGCACCTTCTAAGTCTGGTAAACCAACTTTCATAGGTGATTCACCCTGTCCTCTAACATTGACAAAATAGAGGTCAAATCCTTCAAAGGCATCATACTGGTGGGCCCACATCTGACTACGGCCACAAGCTCCATGATAAAAAATAATGTGGCCTTTACTTGCGTTTCCAGGACGATGATAAACAACCAAGTCACAATCTAAGACTGGTATAATGTGACGTACCAAAGTCTCAGGTTTTCTGTTATAAAAAGCAATAGCTTCAGCTATATCATTTTGCTTCATTATTACACTCTCTCCTCTTTATCCTAGTGTCATTCTTTTTATCTATTTTATCATGCTATATTAAAATCATCGTTCTCTAAACTTAAATCCATTAAAAATTTTGAATTTTCTGTATCATTTAGATTAAGAAAAAGACTGCTCAGCAATCTTTACTTTTTTCTCATCAGATTCATGCCTAAAATTCCAGCAATAATCAAAGTTGCTCCGATTACATGGTAGCTATAAATTGGTTCGTGGAGGATAAGAGCTCCAGCTAGAATGGTCAAAACTGTTCCAAGATTACCAAAGACACTGACAGTTGATGCTCCAAGTCGAACAATAGCATAGATAGAGAGACTACCAGTAACGATAGAGGCTAGAACTCCCAAATAGAGAATTGAAAGCAGATAAGGAAGCTGTCCGAGAGGTGCAACGTAGGCTAATATGTTGCCATCTAGATAGTGCGAGGTCAGACTCAACGTATTAAAGGTGACGAAGCCAACAAATATCACAACAGCTGTCATATCCATGGCCCGATAGCGATCTCCTTTAGCCTTGCTGAGGATATTGTTTATTGCATTGGCGAGAACAGATCCCAACATCAAGAGAAAGCCCAAGCTAGCAGTTTCAGTGCTAAAGTTTGCTCCTTTGCTAAGGAAGATGAAAACTACTCCTGCTACAGATAAAATTAAAAAGAACTTTTGTAGCAAGCTTGTCTTTTCCTTGAGAAAGACCGATGCTAAAAGAAGCGTAAAAATCGGGACAAGAGCCTGTAAAATTCCAGCTTCAGAAGACGATATATACTGTAAAGCAAAGGATTGAAAAATAAAAAAGAAAAGCGGATAGAAAAGACTCATAGGAAGAATAGAAAGAATATCTTTTCTACTTAAACTCACTTTGATAAGTTTGGTTTGATGAAGAACGACCATTGCTAAAGCTGCGATTGTATAGCGATGCGCTAAGTTTGTAAGAGGACTGGCATAGCCTAAAGCAATCTTAGTAAATAAAAAAGAAAATCCAATGATTGCTGAAAAGGATAAGGCTGCTAGGTAAGCTTTTGTTTTCTCGTTCATAGACTGTTACTCCTTTTAAAAATAGCTATTCTTAAGATTGATTGACTAGAATTCTTTGAGACTGTCTTTCCATTGTAGCATAGTAGAATCCTAGATGCTATTTCTAGGATTAGTATTTTATGCCTTATATCACCGTTTATCTAGTTCATTGACTAAAAAAGATTCAGCAAGTCTGATCTGCTTTTCTCGTTCTTGTCTCACAATTTCTAACTTATCTGCCTCTTGGAGATTCCTTACTTTGATAATATAAACTGCCAGTTTCATTGTTTTCTATGTTACTAGCTAGGCCAATATAGGTGAAATCTTCTTTATAAGAAAAAAATCATTTCTTATTCTCTTAGAAATTCTCTAAAAATCCTTCCAAATCTCGTTCATTCTGATATTTTATAGCCGCCTTTTTATCTTTTTCAAAAATGGTCTTGGTTAGATCTATGTCGTTGATGGCCGCAATTGCGACGGTGTAGTGAATGATATCAGCCAGTTCTTTTGCTAGTTCCTCATTTGAGTCCTTGACACCCTCTTTTCTACCAGAACGACCATTCAAAACCTCAGCTACTTCTCCGACTTCCTCCACTAGCATGATAAAAATACCTTACTCAGTCCGAGACTGCTGGTAATGTTCGAGTAAGTAGTCTTGTAATTGTCTAAACGTTCAATCTTTCATCTTCTATTCATCACAAAAAAGAAAAAAAGCGAGACATCCGTCCCGCCCTTCTTATTTTTCGTCAATAACGATTCTTACTTTTTTGTCTTCAGTTGGGACAGAGTAGACAATCGTTCTTATCGCAGAAATAGTGCGACCCTTACGACCGATTACACGACCCACATCACTTTGATCAAGATCCAAATGATATTCCAAAAACTCTGGTGTATCTTCAATCTTGATAGTTAAGGCATCTGGTTGTGAAATCAAGGGTTTCACAATCGCAATAATGAGATTTTCAATCGTATCCATCTGTCAACCTACTTTAAACTTATTTTGAGAATTTAGAATCGTGGAATTTTTTCAATACGCCTTCTTTTGAAAGGATGTTACGTACTGTATCTGAAGGTTGAGCTCCATCAGCCAACCATGCAAGAACGCGGTCTTCTTTCAAAGTTACTTGGTTTTCAGCAACAAGTGGGTTGTAAGTTCCAACTGTTTCGATGAAACGTCCGTCACGTGGTGAACGTGAATCTGCTACGTTGATACGGTAGAAAGGTTTTTTCTTAGAACCCATACGAGTCAAACGGATTTTAACTGCCATTTTTAAAGTCTCTTTTCTTATTTTTTATTTCGGTGAAATAGCTAAGCTATTTAGCACATGTTCTATTATAGCAGATTTCTGGCAGGTGTCAAGAAAAAAACTTGACAGACTATAAAATTTTTAAACCATTTAGAAATTTGTTATATTTTTAAAGAAAAATCAGAAAGAGAATGTCATGAATGCTATTCTAGAAACATTTTATAAAGACCATCAAGTCAAGCCATTCATCTCTCCTAAACGTGATTTGGATGCTTGGCTCCTAAATCCTAAGCCTGTTCCCAAGAGAAATATGGATTATTAGCAGATGATTTGCTGGTAAGTGATATCATTCTACTATGGAGAATCAACTTTGGCACTTTTACCACCGAAACCTGGTTCCCTAAATACTTTGAATACACTTATGGCATTGATGCACCTAAGCATCTAAAAACTCTGGTGGAAAAAGGTTATGCTGGCATTGAAACAGCTTTTGAGTCACTTGACCATCTGAATGCTACTATGAAAAAGAATATCCTTAAGAAGAATGGGGTTACTGGCCTTTCTAAAATGAAGATTGCAGATTTGGATCAAGCCCTTCATAACCATTTTTCAGAAGAGGAATTAGCTGGTCTCTTTTCGATTCGCGGTTATAAAATAACTCCAAAAGGAAAGCACATACTGGAACATACCAGGACATTGTTGACCGTCATCCAAAGAAAAATCTCTAAGCAAGCTACTTTCTGGTTGGCTCCTCTAAAACTACCTTGTCACTAACATTTGAAATCCACTTCCTTTTAGGGTACAATGGTAGAAATGAATTTTTGAGAGGAATAGAATGAAAAAACTAGCAACCCTTCTTTTACTGTCCACTGTAGCCCTAGCTGGATGCAGCAGCATCCAACGCAGCCTGCGTGGTGATGACTATGTAGATTCTAGCTTGGCCGCTGAGGAAAGCTCCAAAGCAGCTGCCCAATCTGCCAAGGAGTTAAACGATGCTTTAACAAACGAAAACGCCAATTTCCCACAACTATCTAAAGAAGTTACTAAAGACGAGGCTGAAGTGATTCTCCACACAAGTCAAGGAGATATCCGTATTAAACTCTTCCCTAAACTCGCTCCTTTAGCGGTTGAAAACTTCCTCACTCACGCCAAAGAAGGCTACTATAACGGCATTACCTTCCACCGTGTCATCGATGGCTTCATGGTTCAAACTGGAGATCCAAAAGGGGATGGTACAGGTGGTCAGTCTATCTGGCATGACAAGGATAAGACTAAAGACAAGGGAACTGGTTTCAAAAACGAGATTACTCCTTATCTCTATAACATCCGTGGCGCTCTTTCTATGGCTAACACTGGTCAACCAAACACCAATGGTAGCCAGTTCTTCATCAACCAAAACTCTACAGATACCTCTGCTAAACTCCCTACAAGCAAGTATCCAAAGAAAATCATCGAAGCCTATAAAGAAGGGGGAAACCCTAGTCTAGATGGCAAACACCCAGTCTTTGGTCAAGTGATTGACGGTATGGATGTTGTAGATAAAATTGCCAAAGCCGAAAAAGATGAAAAAGACAAGCCAACGACTGCTATTACTATCGATAGCATCGAAGTGGTGAAAGACTACAATTTTAAATCATAAAAACCAAAAAAATACAGTATCCACATTCGGTACTGTATTTCTTTTACTCTCATTCTTAAGTTAAATTATTAAAATCCCAGATTTGGTCCATCCAGCCTTCATAGAAGTCTGGTTCGTGGCAGACCATAAGGATAGACCCCTTGTATTCTTTGAGAGCACGTTTGAGTTCATCCTTGGCATCCACATCCAAGTGGTTGGTCGGCTCGTCCAACACTAAAACGTTGTTTTCACGATTCATCAAGAGACAGAAACGAACCTTGGCTTGTTCCCCACCTGACAAGACCTGAATTTGACTTTCGATATGCTTGGTTGTCAAACCACAACGGGCAAGGGCTGCACGAACTTCTGCTTGGTTGAGAGCTGGAAAGGCATTCCAAACAGCCTCTAGTGGTGTTTGACGATTGCCACCTTCTACTTCTTGCTCAAAATAACCAAGTTCTAGGTAGTCACCACGTTCAACTTCCCCAGCAATTGGCGGAATAATGCCCAAGAGAGACTTCAAGAGAGTTGTTTTCCCGATACCATTTGCCCCGATAATAGCAACCTTTTGATTACGTTCAAAGGTAAGATTTAAAGGCTTGGTCAGAGGACGATCATAACCAATCTGCAAATCCTTGGCTTGGAAGATAAAGCGCCCTGGCGTACGAGCTGGTTTGAAATCAAATGATGGTTTTGGTTTCTCACTTTGCAGTTCGATAATATCCATCTTATCCAATTTCTTCTGACGGGACATGGCCATGTTTCGTGTTGCAACACGCGCTTTGTTTCGAGCCACGAAGTCCTTGAGGTCCGCAATTTCTTTCTGCTGACGTTCGTAGGCTGCCTCTAGCTGAGATTTCTTCATAGCATAGACTTCTTGGAACTGGTAGTAGTCACCAGAATAACGCGTCAGCTGTTGATTTTCCACATGATAGACAATATTGATAACATCATTTAGGAATGGAATATCGTGTGAAATAAGGACAAAGGCATTCTCATAGTTTTGGAGATAGCGCTTGAGCCAGTCAATATGCTCAGCATCCAAGTAGTTGGTCGGCTCGTCCAACAGCAAGATATCAGGCTTTTCAAGGAGAAGTTTTGCCAAAAGCACCTTGGTTCTTTGCCCACCTGACAAAGAGGTTACATCTGTATCCATGCCAAAGTCCATGACACCAAGGGCACGCGCTACTTCGTCAATCTTTGCATCCAAGGTATAGAAATCACGACTCTCCAAACGATCTTGGAGTTCGCCCACTTCTTCCATGAGAGCATCAACATCCGCTCCGTCTTCAGCCATTTCCATATAAAGGTCATTGATACGGGCTTCAGCTTTGAAAAGTTCATCAAAAGCAGTACGGAGAACATCACGCACCGACTGGCCTTCAGCAAGAACAGAGTGCTGATCTAAGTAACCAGCAGTCACATATTTAGACCACTCTACCTTTCCTTCGTCTGGTAACATCTTACCAGTCACGATGCTCATAAAGGTTGATTTCCCTTCACCATTGGCACCGACCAGACCAATATGTTCTCCCTTGAGGAGACGGAAGGACACATCTTCAAAAATTGCACGGTCACCAAAACCGTGACTCAGGTTTTTAACTTCTAAAATACTCATTTTAATTCCTTATCTTGTTTTTATGTAGTTGTTTATAGAGAAGCCAAGCCAAATAGCCACCCAAGGCATTGGTCCACAAATCATCAATCTCAAAGACGCGATTGAAATCAAAGAAAAAGTCCAAGACTAACTGCGTACACTCGATTCCAAGACTCACTAGAAAACTGAAAATAATAACTCTTTTTGTTTTCCTTAAGTTTGGAAAGAGATAAAGGAGTTGGAACACCAAAGGAAAAAGCAAGAAGACATTGAGGATATTTTGTAAAAAAATCCAATATAATTGTCCCATATCACTCACTTCGCCCAGTTTCCAGAAAGAATTGAAAGGAGTCAAAAGAAAAACCAGGCGTCCAAGATGCTGAATACCTGGAGTTTCCACTCCCACGGGAGAATGTTCTTGAGGAGTAAAGCAAAAATAGACAATGCAAATGCTATAGAAAATGACTCCCCAGACCAAAATATGATTATAAGTCTTCTTCATCATTAAGGATTGACTGCTGCGACTGCTTTCTGGCGGTCACGTTTCATTGTATTAGAACGCAATTGTCCACAAGCTGCATCAATATCAGTACCATGCTCTTGACGAACAACACAGTTAACCCCTTTTTTCTTAAGTGTATCATAGAAGGCCAGGACGCGCTCTTTAGGACTACGGCTATATTGATCATGCTCACTAACTGGGTTATAAGGAATCAGGTTCACATAAGACAATTTCTTGATATTCTTGAGCAATTCAGCCAATTCCAAGGCTTGTTCTACACCATCATTGACTTCATTGAGCATGATATATTCAAAAGTCACACGACGATTAGTTGTCTCAATGTAGTACTCAATAGCAGCAAAGAGTTTTTCAATCGGAAAGGCACGATTAATCTTCATGATGCTTGAACGCAGTTCATTATTAGGTGCGTGAAGGGAAACGGCAAGATTGACCTGAACTCCTTCATTAGCAAAATCACGAATTTTATGGGCCAAACCTGAGGTGGAAACCGTAATGTGACGAGCACCGATGGCCATTCCTTTATCATCATTGATAGTACGAACGAAATTCAAGACATTGTTGTAGTTATCAAAGGGCTCACCGATTCCCATGACAACGATATGACTGACGCGTTCATCCTGACCACGCTCATCAAAGTATTTCTGAACCAGCATGATCTGGGCTACGATTTCCCCATTATTGAGGTCGCGTTGCTTCTTGATCAAGCCAGAGGCACAGAAGGTACAACCGATATTACAGCCGACCTGAGTGGTCACACAGACTGACAAACCATAGTGTTGACGCATAAGTACAGTCTCAATCAACATACCATCTGGCAATTCAAAAAGATATTTAACTGTCCCATCAGCAGATTCTTGCACGATTCGCTGTTTCAATGGATTAACCACAAACTGATCATTAAGCTTAGCAATCAAATCCTTTGAAAGGTTGGTCATCTCTTCAAATGACTGGACACGTTTACGGTAAAGCCATTCCCAGATTTGATCTGCACGGAATTTCTTTTCTCCTTGCTCTAAAACCCATTCCTGCATGGTTTGACGTGTTAAACTATAAATTGACGGTTTCATTTCTTCTCCTTATTCCTACTCACTTCTGACGAATGACAAAATGACGTTGCCCCTTGTCCTCTTTCTGAGAATACTGGTCTTTCTGACGACGTCTATTTTTCTTATCTGCATTCGGTTTTCGTTTTGTTTGAGCCGATTTCTTTCCTTTTCTAGAAGGTGTTTCTTCTTCCTTCTTACGCATTTTCTTGTCAAATGATGCTCGCTTAGGGGCTTCATTTTCTAGGACAAAATAGGCACAACCATAACTACAATACTCTAAAAGGTAGTCTTGTAAACGACTGATTTTTTCAAGTTTTTCTTCTGTTCGATCATCCTTGTAAAAACCTCGTAGGCGAAGCTGTTCGTTGCTCCAGTCTCCCACGATATAATCAAACTTTGTTAAGACTTCTGAAAAACGCTGATTAAAAGCCGTCACATCAAAGGCATCCTTGATATTTTCCACCAAGGAAAAAGCTATCCCTTCCGTTTCAACCTTGTCCCCGTGTAAATGAAACTCAGGACCAGGAAACTTGTTATAGTTGTATAATTCAGGTGCAATTTCTTTTCGCATAGATATCCTTTTTCCACGATTACTTAATACTTTATTCTACCATAATTTCTAGCAGTTAGCACGTTTCTCATAAAAATGAAAAAAGTCTGACGATTTTGTCAGACCAAAATAATACAACCTTAAAAAGAGAAGAACAATTCTTCCCTCCAACTATCATTATTTAGCAGCTGCGTACAATTCATCTACTTTGTTCCAGTTGATCACTGAGAAGAAAGCTTTGATGTAGTCAGGACGCACGTTGCGGTATTTTACGTAGTAAGCATGTTCCCAAACGTCCAAGCCCAAGATTGGTTTTTTGCCTTCTGAGATTGGTGTGTCTTGGTTTGCTGTTGAAGTCACTTCAAGTTTACCTTCTTTGTTGACAACCAACCATGCCCAGCCAGAACCAAAACGAGTTGTTGCTGCTGCAGTGAAGGCTGCTTGGAATTCTTCAAATGAACCAAATGTTGCATCGATTGCTGCTGCAAGTTCTGGTGATGGAGCTGTTTTTTCAGGAGTCATCAATTCCCAGAAAAGAGCGTGGTTCAAGTGTCCACCACCATTGTTGATAAGTGCTTGACGGATATCAGCTGGAATAGATTCTACATCAGCAAGCAAGGCTTCAAGATCTTCACCGATTTCAGGGTGTTTTTCAAGAGCTGCATTAGCATTGTTGACATAAGTTTGATGGTGTTTGTCATGGTGCAAGTGCATTGTTTCCGCATCGATGTATGGTTCCAAAGCGTCGTATGCATATGGAAGATCTGGTAAGATAATAGCCATCTGTAATACCTCTTTTTCTTTCTATATGAAAATGATAACGCAAACATTCACTTTTTTCAAGTTTTTTGCTTATAGATAAGGAAATCACTGAAATATATTCTAATAATACTCTTCGAAAATCTCTTCAAACCGCGTCAACGTCGCCTTGCCGTAGGTATAGTTACTGACTTCGTCAGTTTCATCCACAACCTCAAAACAGTGTTTTGAGCTGACTTCGTCAGTCTTATTTACAACCTCAAAGCAGTGCTTTGAGCAACCTGCGGCTAGTTTCCTAGTTTGCTCTTTGATTTTCATTGAGTATAAAACAAGCAAATCAGCAAGAAACCCACGACAAGATAATCCTGACGCGGGTTGTAGTTTCAAAAAAATATCAATTTACCTGACTAGCAATCTGTAGGAGTGCCTTTTCAAAAAGGAAACCTTTTTCATAAAGACCTGTTTTAATCTGATAGTCTGTCTCAATCAAATAGGAAATAGCTTGCTTCAAAAAGCTCAAGGAAAGTCCTCGCGAATCCCTCAACGCAAACTTGATTTGATAGGGATTTGGATTGCGTCCGAGAAAACTTCCTAGACTACTTGCAATCTGAGATTCTGCTTGCCCAGACTCCGCCAAAATCTTCACCTGAGTAAAAGTCCGAAATTGTCCTAGCATGACGGCAATCAACTTAATTTCATCTTCACCTTGCAAGGTCAAGTCTCTAACCAAATCGCGCGCCTGATCCATCTTTTTAGTCAGAATAAACTGAGTTAAATCAAAAATATTGTCCTGCAAGGTCTTGGGAATTGCGTTAACAATATCCTCTTCCTCGATAACAGAGTCTTCTTTATAGGACTGTAAAAAGAGGAGATTTTTCTGGATTTCGCTAAATTGAAAACCAGACTTGATGAGGAGATTTTCAAAAGAATGATTGGCAAACTGCAGACCTTCTTTCTGGCTCCACTTTTGAAAATACTGGCGCAGTTCTTGTTCTTTAGCTTCTACTGCATCGAAGACCTTGGCATCACGCTTAAGTAATTTAACCAACCGTCTTTTGCTATCCAGCTTTCCTTCTGCAAAGATTATCAACTTGGTTGTTGGTGAAGGATTGTCAAAGTATTCCTCAAATGACTTGAGCTCATCATCTGTCAAAAAGCGCTTTTTAGCAGTTGTGATATCGACAAAATGATCTAATATCACGATTTTCTCATCCGCAAAGAAAGGAAGACTGACCAACTCCAGTTCCACATCCTTGTAAACTACTTCTTTCATATCAAAGTAGGCAAAGTTGAGGTCAGCAGAATCATAACCAATCTGTTTCAATACTTGACTCTTCATCACTTCAAACTGTCCCTGGTCTGTCCCGGTAAATAGGCTCAGACTAGGTAAATTTGATAAAGTCAACTTCTGACTTTCTTCAATGGCTAGCATCTTCTCTCCTTTCTTCTGATTTTTCGATTTAATTTAGTCAATATAGCGCAATTTCCCACGGAAATCTTCTAGGCTTTCGTACCCTTTTTCCGCCATGATTGCTTTTAGTTCATTGGTAATACGTTCGAAAGCACCGACGCCTTCTTTGTGAAGGGTGGTTCCCACCTGCACCATACTCGCTCCACAGAGGATATGTTCAAAGGCATCACGACCAGTCAAAACGCCACCTGTTCCGATGATTTGAATTTGAGGATTTAAGCGTTGATAAAAGGCATGAACATTGGCTAGAGCAGTCGGTTTGATGTACTCTCCCCCAATCCCACCAAAACCATTCTTAGGGCGAATAACGACAGATTCATCTTCTATATACAGTCCGTTTCCGATTGAGTTGACGCAGTTGACAAACTTGAGCGGATACTTGTTGAAAATAGCTGCCGCTTGGTCAAAGTGAACAATGTCAAAATATGGTGGCAATTTAATTCCAAGAGGTTTGGTGAAGTAGGCAAACACCTCTGCTAAAATCCGGTCTGTTGTCTCAAAATCATAGGCAATCTGAGGTTTTCCTGGAACATTTGGACAGGAGAGGTTTAGCTCAGTCAGACCACGAAAATCACTCTCTTGGACTTTTTTCAAGATAGTATGGGTTTCTTCTGGAGACATGCCGACTAGAGATAGGAAGAAAGTTCGGTTTGGCTCTTTTTCCTGTAAATCCAAAAGATAGTCCAAATAATAGTCTAAGCCATTATTCGGTAATCCCATAGAGTTGATAGAACCAAGTGGAACATCTTGATAGCGTGGCTCAGGATTTCCCTGACGAAATTCCAAGGTCGCTGTCTTAGTGACAAAGGTTCCCGCTGCTGAGTTTTTAACCCCTTCTAGCTCCTCTATCGTCATACAAGCCACACCCGCCGCATTCATCAAACAATTGTCAAACTCAAAACCAGCAATTTGTGTTTTCGTTGATACCATGATTCTAATCCTCCAGATTCCTTTTATTGCTAATATTATACCATATTTTCAGATTTTCTCTTTGAGAAAGATATTTACAAGAAAAAGGTTCGTTTTTTATCTATTTTCAAAAAGTCTCAAAACTAAATTGATAGAATTTTTAGAAAATTTTTGTTTTTTCTCTTTACAGTTAAAAAAAATTCTGCTATAATGACACACATAATTAAATTAGAATTTAAGGAGAACGATATGACATCTGCTAAAGAATATATCCAAAGCGTGTTTGAAACTGTAAAAGCTCGTAACGGGCACGAGGCTGAATTCCTCCAAGCTGTTGAAGAATTTTTTAACACTTTGGAACCTGTATTTGAAAAACACCCTGAGTATATCGAAGAAAATATCTTGGCACGTATTACTGAACCAGAGCGCGTGATTTCTTTCCGTGTTCCTTGGGTTGACCGTGATGGAAAAGTTCAAGTAAACCGTGGTTACCGTGTTCAATTCAACTCAGCTGTTGGACCATACAAAGGCGGACTTCGTTTCCACCCAACTGTAAACCAAGGGATTTTGAAATTCCTCGGATTTGAACAAATCTTCAAAAACGTCTTAACTGGACTTCCAATCGGTGGAGGTAAAGGTGGATCAGACTTCGATCCTAAAGGTAAAACAGATGCTGAAGTGATGCGCTTCTGCCAAAGCTTCATGACTGAATTGCAAAAACACATCGGACCATCACTTGACGTACCTGCTGGTGATATCGGTGTTGGTGGACGTGAGATTGGTTACCTTTACGGTCAATACAAGCGTCTTAACCAATTTGATGCTGGTGTCTTGACTGGTAAACCTCTTGGATTTGGTGGTAGCTTGATTCGTCCAGAAGCAACTGGTTACGGTTTGGTTTACTACACTGAAGAAATGCTTAAAGCTAACGGTAACAGCTTTGCTGGTAAGAAAGTTGTTATTTCAGGTTCTGGTAACGTTGCTCAATACGCTCTTCAAAAAGCGACTGAACTTGGTGCAACTGTTATCTCTGTATCTGATTCAAATGGTTACGTCATCGATGAAAATGGTATCGACTTCGATCTTTTGGTTGATGTTAAAGAAAAACGTCGCGCTCGTTTGACTGAGTATGCAGCTGAGAAAGCAACCGCTACTTATCATGAAGGTTCTGTATGGACTTACGCTGGAAACTATGATATCGCTCTTCCATGTGCTACTCAAAACGAAATCAACGGTGAAGCAGCTAAACGTTTGGTTGCTCAAGGAGTTATCTGTGTATCTGAAGGTGCCAACATGCCAAGCGACCTTGATGCCATCAAAGTCTACAAAGAAAATGGTATCTTTTACGGACCTGCAAAAGCTGCCAATGCTGGTGGTGTAGCCGTTTCAGCTCTTGAAATGAGCCAAAATAGCCTTCGCCTCTCATGGACTCGTGAAGAAGTTGATGGACGTCTCAAAGACATCATGACAAACATCTTCAACACAGCTAAAACAACTTCAGAAACATACGGTCTTGATAAAGACTACCTTGCAGGAGCTAACATTGCTGCCTTTGAAAATGTAGCAAACGCTATGATTGCACAAGGTATTGTTTAATACTTGAAAAAAGTTAACAAAAAGCAACAGCTAGACAGTTGTTGCTTTTTGTGTTTTAAAGAAAATAAACTTGCTAGGTTTTAGAAACAATATCAAAATAGCTATAAGATAATAGCATTTCGATTATCCTAAAATTAATACACTATAAAAGCTTTACCGCAAGTTGCACAGGTCAATTCAGTTCCAATTACTCCATCTGTTGGCATATGACAAGTAGGACAATAAACACGTTTTGCTGATAGTCGATAAGATAACTCATCTCGCAATTCTTTCCCTTTAATTTCAATAACATCTTCACCTTGTTCTTCAAACTTAAGAACTGTTATCAAAGCTTTATCATATTGTTTCATACGTGGCTGTTTCAAAAATAAAAAAGACGATATAATCAAAAATAGGAAAAATAAAACAAACAAAATTGTAACTATTAAAAGCCAGATAAAGTAGAAATCATAAAGTAAACCTTCTTTTTTTCCTAAAATCCATCTTATGTAGTTATCAATGTACTGATAAAATTTCAATCCGGTGACAATACATATGAAAGATACTATAGGATAAACAACCTTGGAAATGATTAAACGATAGCGTCTCATTTATATTTCCTTTCTAGATAACCATGCACCACAATAATCACATGATTTACCTTGCCCTAGGTCAAGCAGATTCTCACCACTACATGATGGACAAATAACGGGATATGTATTTTTGTTAATCTGGTGCTTTTCAAATAAAGTGAATAAAGCTTGTATTTGATTTCGTTTCTTGACTTCTTCTTGTCTCCTAGACTCACAATAAGTCATTACCAAAATTAAAATCACACTAAGCAAATACCAAGGAACTAAAAGAAATAAAAATCGAATAGACCATTCCCTAGATTTTTCATATTCAAAAAATGATGATAAAATGATTAAAACAAGCATTTGAAGTAAATTCTTCTGTTTTAATTTCTTCAAGGAAAAGGAATCTTTAATTGTTTCTCGAAACAAATATAAAATAACTAAAGCAACTGGCACAAAGGTAACATTTTGAAATGATAAAAATAAAAAACTGATAACAACGGGAATTCCAATAGATTTTGCCAAAATTATAAAATCAAGATTTTTCAATATAAAGATTCTTGGTTCATCATCTATAGAAAAGATAGCAAGTGATAAAACTACAAAACAGAGTATTACTATATTTGAAATTAACCAATGAAAGCCTTTTTTCCAATTATTCTTAATATACTGTTTCACCTATCTTCTCCTCTAGTTGCTATATATTCTCTATAAAGAGCTTTCCCATTATATATCTCATCCAAAGCTTTGACTTTAATTTTTATATTTTCTAAAATACCAAAGCTATAAAATGCAAAGGATGACAAAAAGAAACCTGATAAAGAAAAAATAATAGGAATCAATATTGAGAAAATCGGCCTACCATGTTCAAGAAATAGAGTTATAGCCCATAGTGAAAGAAAAAATGTTGCACTTGTTAATCCCATAAAAAGTATACTTAATAAACGAAATACTTGGTACATCCAAAATATCCTCCTGTCATAGAACTTGTCTAAGTAATCCCTTACTCTTTTAAAAAGATTTCCTAATATCTTTCAGGGAATCATTGTATTTATTCATACATTTCCATACTTAGAATTACATAAATTGAATGATTTAAAAATACAAACAAAGAAATCATAGTTTTCAAATTTCTAAGAAAAAGGGAAATTCTGGCAATACCAGACTTCCCAAATAAAACAAAAGTAAATTTGAAAATGTAAAAAATCAAAGATTAAAGATAATGCTTAAACAAGATTGATATAAAAATGATTTTTCCAATCATTTGAACTATCTTTCGTGCCCGCAATTAGAACAGAAGTTTGCTCCTTCCAAAAAAGCAGTCCCGCATTGGCTACAAAACTTAGCTAAGCCTGTTTCTCCTTTGAGGTCAGTTTGATGCTGATTCACATCTTTGTCAAATGAATTCCTATCTTCAATCTGATCCACCAAGTTGCTAAATTTAGCTCCCAAGGAAAGTCCCATAGCTATTTCCACGCCTGCTCCCATTAGATTTCCTGCAGAATCATTATTTTTTGCTGCCTCTTCTAAAAGATCAAATTGTCTCTCTTCTTGATAAGTATACTCTTCAATATCTCGACCAGCCTGCTTGCTTTTGGCTTCCAAAATTTGCTTGTGGAATTTAAAGATTTCTCTATATCCATTGCTATTCTGATTTACCTTTAAAGCCTCAATGTTAAATTCCTCAATACTAATTCCATATTTAGAAAAATGGCTGGATAAAATAGCTGACAAAGCAACAGACATATCAAAACTGTGCATTTCAATATCAAGAATTGGAATCTTATGGTTGTATATTACTTGTGAAATAGCTGAACTAATCAACCCACTAACAGTTTGTCTAAACCGTTTTTGTAAAATAGGAGCTGTTATAATATCGGGGTGACTTGGCATAAATTCTAATATAAAAGCTTCTAAGTCTACAATTCGAGGAATGAAATTCCCATGTATTTTCAATTCTACAGGAATATCACTTTCTGGATCTCGAACCATTATAGGAGAAGAAGTTCCCCATCCAATCGGTTGTAAATCATACATATTCACAAACCACAAAAACAATGAGTCAGACGAAATACCTCCACTTAGAAAGTTTTTTATTCCTGAAACTACTTGAATATCATATCCTTCAATCTTATGTTTACCAGCATCATAAGTAGTTACTGCTCTTCCATTTGAAAACAATACAGCACACTGACCAGGGTTTACAATTACAGTTGCTCCTATCTTGATATTCGTTTTAGGATGTCTCCAAGCAAGTATATTCCTTGTATCTTCACCTTCATAACGAATAACATCAAACAAATTTAATGCCATCTTTTCTCCTCTAAAATGAAAACTATAAATTATAAGATTAATCTTCCATACCTATATTACTATTATATAACCCATTTATTGAAAAGGCAACTCATACTTATAAATTATTATCTTTGGAGCAATCCCCTATATAAAACAAGAAAAACCGCTACTCCTAAGAATAGCGGTTTAATCATGTTTTTAAGCTACTAATGTAGTCGCTCTATTATTTAAGAGTAACTGAAGCTCCAGCTTCTTCCAATTTAGCTTTGATTTCTTCAGCTTCTGCAGTTGCAACGCCTTCTTTAACAAGTGCTGGTGCACCGTCAACAAGTTCTTTAGCTTCTTTAAGACCAAGACCTGTGATTTCACGTACAACTTTGATAACGCCAACTTTTTTGTCGCCTGCAGATGTCAATTCAACGTCGAATGAATCTTTAGCAGCACCAGCGTCAGCAGCACCAGCTGCAGCAACAGCTACAGGAGCAGCTGCAGTTACACCAAATTCTTCTTCGATAGCTTTTACAAGGTCGTTCAATTCAAGGATTGAAGCTTCTTTAATTTCAGCAATAATGTTTTCAATGTTCAATGCCATTGTTATTTCCTCCAAATATGTTTTAAATTTATAATAGATTTCGTAGCTAGGCTACGCTGCGTAGCTTAAGATTAAGCTGCGTCTTCTTTGTTGTCTGCAACCGCTTTGACTGCAAGAGCAACGTTGCGCACTGGCGCTTGAAGTACAGAAAGGAGCATAGAAAGAAGTCCTTCGCGGTTTGGAAGAGTTGCAAGAGCAAGAATCTCTTCTTTAGATGCGACAGCGCCTTCGATTGCACCACCTTTAATTTCAAGTGCTTCAGCGTCTTTAGCAAAATCGTTCAAGATTTTCGCTGGTGCGATAACATCTTCGTTAGAAAATGCTACTGCAGATGGTCCAACAAATACAGATGCAAGATCTTCAAGACCAGCTTTTTCAGCTGCACGACGCAAGATTGAGTTTTTAATCACTTTATACTCAACTTCGCTTCCACGAAGCTCACGACGAAGAACTGTATCTTGCTCAACTGTTAAACCACGAGCGTCAACAACGACGATAGATGCAGCAGCTTTCATTTTTTCAGCTACTACGTCAACTAGTTCCGCTTTTTTAGCAATAATTGCTTCACTCATTAGTGTGTTCACCTCCGTTATTATTTTGCTTGGGGAATTTTTCCAAAAGAAAAACGCGCCCAAACCTAGACACGAAAGTACAATACGCTTCTTTTTACATGATACGTTTTGTCCTCGGTAGGATATTTATGAGTCGAGCTCCCCTACTGTCTTAGGCAGTTTTTTCAAACCGTATATAAGTATAGCATAGTCAAAAAAAGAATGCAAGATTTTTGCAAACTTTTTTTAAAATTTTTTCGTGATTTTTCTTTTAAAGTTCTACTGTCAGGACTTGACCTTGCTTAACAACCTGTTCTCCGGCAATATAAACATCATCTACATCACTAGATTTAACTGCATAAACCAGATGAGAAAGCATATTTTCCTGAGGTTGGAGATGAATTTTCCCTTGTGGTTGAATAACGAGAAAATCTGCTTGCTTGCCGACTTCTAGACTTCCTATCTGATTTTCCATTCCTAGAACCTTAGCCCCTTCGATTGTCAGTGCCTTGAGGGCTGTTTCGATCGGAAATTGGCTGGCATCTCCACTTTTCATCTTCTGAAGAAGGGCTGCTGTTCGTCCTTCCTCAAACATATCAAGGTTGTTGTTGGAGGCAACCGAATCCGTCGCAATTCCGACTGCTACTCCTGCTTTTTGCAGTTGAATGATAGGAGCAATCCCTGATGCCAATTTGAGATTACTGATAGGATTGTGGGCAATAGACACTTGAGAAGTTGCCAAGCGTTCAATTTCTCTCTCGTTTAATTCGACCCCGTGAGCGAAGACGGACGGATGATCTAAGTAACCCAGTTCTTCTAGAAAAGCGAGGGGGCGTTTGCCGTAGCGTTTCAGGATAATGCCTGACTCCTCCTTGGTCTCCGCCACGTGGATATGGATTGGAATAGCAAACTCTTTTGCCATATCTAAACTCGCTTGCAGCAAGTCTTGATTACAGCTGTAAGGAGAATGTGGTGCTACCATAACCTTGAAATTTAGATTTTCATATCCTAAAATTTCCTCAATAATTGCTCGTGTTCTGCTTATGGTCTCAGCAGTTGTTTCTGCCCCTGAAGAAAAGAGGGTCGGTGAGAAATAACAACGCATCTTGGAATCTTTCACTGCCTGATAAATCTGCTCAATCTCCACACCATTAGGATTATACATATCGTTGAAGGTTGTTGTTCCTGACTGGAGCATCTCTGTCAGAGCTTCTTTGACCGCCTTGGTAGTCATGTCGGGAGTAAACTCAGCTTCTGCAGGCCAGATATAATCATTGAGCCATTCATGGAGATTGCTATCATCTCGAATTCCTCTCAATCCCGTCATAGCAGAATGGGTGTGACAATTGACCAAACCAGGCATAATCCAGGATCCCTGATAGTCTATAATCTGCTCAGCTTGCTCTAAAATCTCTGAATTCTCTTGACCGACATAGACGATTTGAGAATCCTTAACGGCTAAGATTCCATCTAGATAGACATGGAAATCTTTGTCACAAGTCACGATATTTACATGCTGAAAGACTTTCATTCTAGGCTCCTTTTCTAAAAGACAATTTACAGTGAACAATTTTTCTAGCTATTGTAACAAAAAAGTCACCCGAAGGCAACTTTTTTTGTCCATAAGATTTCAAAGTAGAAAGGCTTATTCAGAGCTAAAAGCTACAGCCTTTTGCATTTGGTAATACTTACCTTTTCTAGCCATGAGATCTTGATGATTTCCATGTTCCACGATATCGCCATCCACCAAGACTAGAATCAGATCTGCATCCTGTATGGTAGACAAGCGGTGGGCAATAATAAAGCTTGTTCGCCCTTTCATGAGTTTGGCAAAGGCATCCTGTACCAGCACTTCTGTCCGCGTATCAATGGAGGACGTCGCCTCGTCTAAGATAAGAATCTTTGGAATAGCCAGAAAGACTCGGGCTATGGTCAAGAGCTGAGCCTGACCGACAGAAAGAGATTCTCCAGCATTTTCTAACTTGGTATCATAGCCTTGAGGTAGCTGTTGGATGAAAAAGTCTGCATTGGCTGCTTTGGCAGCAGCAATCACCTGCTCCCGACTGGCTTCAGGATGTCCAAAGGCAATATTATCATGAATGGTCCCTTGCTTGAGCCAAGTTTCCTGTAGCACCATGCCAAATTGTTGACGTAAAGAGGCACGACTATAGTCATAAATGGATTTCCCATCCAGCAAGATATCTCCCGAGTTAATGGGATAAAAACGCATGAGGAGATTGATAAGGGTTGATTTTCCAGCACCTGTCGGACCAACAATAGCCACCTTGCTACCAGCTGGAATATCAATAGATAAATCCTTAATCAAAATCTTTTCAGGATTGTAGCCAAAAGAGACATGTCTAAAAGAAATAGCTCCCTTAACTTGGTCACTGGTCAAGACTTCCTTACCTGTTTCAGCCACCTCAGGACTCTCTAAGACTCCATAAACACGTTCTGCACAAGCCAAGGCACTTTGCAATTCAGCCAAAACTGAAGAAATATCGTTAAAGGGCTTGGTGTATTGCTGAACATAGTTCAAAAAGGTCACTAAACGTCCGATAGTCAAGGTGGAACCCATCATGATACGATAAGCTCCTACTCCAGCTAGAAGGGCATAAATGAGCGCATTGACAAAGCGAGTCGAAGGATTGACCGTTGAAGAATAAAAGATGGCCGACTGCGAATAGCCTGCGTAGTTGTCATTAGCCTCATGCAGTCTTTGGATAAACTCTCTTTGAGCATTAAAGGATTGGATAATGGTCTGCTGGCTAAGCGATTCTTCAATCAACTGAGTCTGAATTCCCCTCGTCTCTGTTTGCTTCTGAAAGAGATGATAGGAGCGTTTAGCAATAAAGCGTGAAATCACCATAGACAGTGGTGTCAACAGCAAGACCAAGAGAGTCATGAGGAGATGAATTTGGATCATAGCTAGAATACTAACCAAAATCATCAAGACACCAATAAAAAATTGGTTAAAAATCATGATCAAGCCAGCTGCCAGCTGTTCGATGTCCGTGGTTACACGACTAACCATCTCCCCACTACCTTGCCTATCTACAAAGGCAATCGGTAAACGATGGAGCTTGTTGATTATTCTCTCTCGTAAGTCTCTGGTATAAGAGAAAATTAAGCGATTATAGAGGAGAGGATTGGTCCACTGCACAAGGGTATTTCCTATGACTACCAAGACCATTTGAATGAAAATCTGCCAAAAAACTGGTGAAGAACCAGCCACAAGGACCTGGTCAATGACCTGTCCAATCAAAATAGGTAGATAAATTGATAAGCGAACCTGGGCAATAGTTCCTAGAAAGGCTAGGAAAAGGAGGAAGGGATGGCTTGCTAAATCCTTAGCCAAACGTGAGAGTGTTTGATTTGCAGTTTGTCGTCTCATACTAGCCCTCCTTTCCATGTTGGGATCCATTGATTTCGCGATAAACTTGACTATATTTCATCAAGTCCTCGTGCTTGCCGATAGCTAGAAGCTCACCTTTTTCCAAGAGGAGAATCTGGTCAGCCATCTGTAAAGTCGATGTTCTTTGAGAAATCAAAATTAAGCTCGTATTTGGCAAATTTTCTCGAATAGCTTTCAAGAGCCTAGACTCGGTAATGGTGTCGAGGGCCGAAGTCGCATCATCTAGGATGAGAAATGGAGCTTGGCGCAATACTGCGCGAGCGATAGACAGCCTTTGTTTTTGTCCACCTGAGAAATTTCGACCTCCTGTCTCAACTAGAGCATCTAAAAGTCCTTCCTTTTCACTGACAAAATCCTTGGCTTGTGCAATTTCCAAGGCCTGCCAAAGTTCTTGGTCCGTTACTTCGTGATTGAAACCCAGAGTCAAGTTGGAACGAATGCTTCCCTTAAAGAGTTCGACTTTTTGGGGCACATAGGCAATCCAAGACCGCCACTGCTCAAGATTACGAGGACTAGATCCATCTCGATAAGGGTAAATGCTCCCCTTGTCTGCTGGGTAAATTCCAAGTAAGACTTGCACCAAGCTTGATTTACCAGAACCTGTTCCCCCAATGATACCAAGGATTTGCCCTTGAGTCATATCAAAGGAAATGTCTCTCAAAGAAGGCTGGGCCGCATCAGGATAGGTAAAGGTCAGTTCTTGAACTTGTAAAACCTGCTCGCTGGTAGCTTGCTTTTGTTCTAATTTTGAATGGATATCCTCTGGAGCCTCAGCAAAGACTTCCTCGATTCGCTTAGCTGAAATATAGGACTGGTTGAGAGAATTGATCAGCATGGCTAGCTTGACCAATTCCACCAAGATCTGTAGGAGATAGTTGATAAGGGCAATGAGAGCACCTTGACTGAGCAATCCTCCTTGAATAGAAACATATCCCTGCCAGATAATGACTAGGAGGATTCCATTAACAATCAGATAGGTTAGAGGGGTTAATAAACTAGACCAGAAACCTGTCTTTTCTTGTAATCTAGCATAGACTTGGTTAAGGGTTTGAAAAATTTGTAACTCTCGTTTTTCTTGACCAAAAGCACGAATAACCCGCATCCCTTGTATTTGCTGGCGTGTTTCTTGAACTAGTTGATCCGTTTTCTTTCTCAGGCTGCTGTAGAGAGGATTGACTAACCGAGAAAGGCCTACAATAACGATTGTCAGAATCACAACCATGACCAAAAACCAGAGAGTCAGCTCAGCTGAGATTCGATAAGCCATAAAAATGGCACCAAAAACGATAATAGGCGCTCGTAAAAAGAGACGCAGGAATTGATTGATACCAGTCTGAATCTGGTAGGTATCCGAAGTCAAGCGAGTGACCAAGCTAGAAGTTGTCAAACGGTCTCTACTGTCCTTAGGTAAAGATAGAATATGACGATAGAGGTCGTTTGTCAATTCCTTGGCAAAACCCACCGCAGCCTTAGCTGAGTAGAACTGGGCTATTAAGGCCACTACAACACCAATTACTGCAAAGATAAGGAGCAAACCAATCTGCATCCAGAGATGACCTTGATTTTTCTGGGGCAAGGATTGGTCAACAATCCCAGCAATCACCATGGGAACCAAGAGCTCAAACACAGCTTCTAGTAACTTGAACAAGGGTGCTAAAATTGATTCCTTGATGTAGGGTTTAAAGTAAGATAATAGGTGTTTCATAAATCCCTTCTATTCGTATTCTGGAAATGAAGAAAGTGGGAAGCACCCACCCTCTCTGTTTTATTTGTTTAAGTAAGGCAGTAGATAGCCATATCCTCCCTCTTCCATCTCATCCTTGGATACAAAACGCAAGGATGCAGAATTAATACAGTAACGAAGTCCACCTAACTCCCGAGGGCCATCTGTGAAAACATGACCCAAGTGAGCATTCCCCGATCGAGAACGAACCTCAATTCGCTCCATTCCATGGCTCATGTCCTTGTAATAATGAATCAATTCCTTGGAAATCGGACGGCTAAAACTTGGCCAACCACATCCTGAGGCAAACTTATCCTTGGCAAAAAAGAGTGGCTCACCCGTCGTGATGTCTACATAAATCCCTTCTTCAAAGGTTTGGTCATAGGCATTGGTAAATGGAGCCTCTGTAGCAGCTTCTTGGGTAACACGATAGGATTCTTCAGATAAACTGCCCTTTAACACCTCTTGGCTAGGCTTTTCATAGTTAGAGGCATCAATCAATGGCTTCTCAGCATCGGTCACATCGATATGACAGTAACCTGAAGGATTCTTCTTAAGATAGTCTTGGTGATAATCTTCAGCCAGAATGTAGTGGCGAAGTTTCTCCACCTCTACTGCAATCTTTCGGCCCAGCATGCGCTCCTGCTCCTGCACCACTGTGTAGATAACAGGTAGGTCTGATTCATCCTGATAATAGATCCCAGTTCGATATTGGCGACCACGGTCATTCCCTTGTTGATTAATCGATAAAGGGTCGATGACACGGAAATAATAAAGTAAAATCTCTCTAAGTGACACTGCCTTCTCATCGTAAATCACTTGAACCGTTTCTGCATGGTCTGTTTCCTTGAGCAGCTGATAATTGGTCGTTTCGACTTTTCCATTAGCGTAACCAACACTGGTTGCTAGCACTCCAGAAATGCGTGAAAAATATTCCTCTAGGCCCCAAAAACAACCACCTGCTAGATAAATTTCTGCCATCTTTATTTCTCCTTTATCATGTTTTTAACTCGAATTCTTTTCAAAAAAAGGATAGGAAGCCCTCTGGTCGAGAGTTTCCCCATCCTATCATCTATTCTTTATTTTGCTTCGACACGGACACCTTGGGTATCAACTTTCAAGTCATGAAGTTTTCCTTTGAAAGGTTGCTTTTCCAATTCTGCCTTAATCGTTGGTATCTTGTCATGAGAAGCCAAAACCATAACTGTCGGTCCAGCACCAGATAGATAGGTTGCATAGGCACCATTTTCTTTGGCCACTTGCTTAATCGTCGCAAATTCTCTCACCAAGTCCTGACGATAGCGCTCGTGGAAGAGGTCTCCCTCGATTGCTTGCCCAGCGGTCACCATGTCTCCTGCCAACAAGGCCGCAACCGCCACATTAGCGATCGAACTAGCAGCAACAGCTTCCTTATAGGACAATTTCTTAGGCAAGACACCACGGCTGTCTCGAGTACGCAATTCATAGTTTGGAATGTAGGCTAGGAAATCACACTCTGGGAAGTCTACTACAATAGCTGAAACTTGCCCTTCAACGGAACTTGCAATAACGAGATTACCATAGATGGCGGGTGCCACATTGTCAGGATGTCCCTCAATCTTAGTTGCTAACTGCAGTTTTTCGTGATCAGTTAAATTAAGATTTGCAAGTTGGTTAGCTAATTCAATCCCAGCTACAATAACCGAGCTGGAAGAACCCAAACCACGCGCCAAGGGAACATCACTGGTCATTTTCAAGCGTCTTGGTTGCAAGTCTGGTACAATTTGTAAAGCAATTTTTAGTAAGAGATTACGCTCGTCATGAGGAATCCATTTGCCAATCTGGTGTTCAATCAACCACTCTTCTCGTTCTTCGCAGACCTCAATTTGAAGATACTTGGTTACAGCTACACCGACCGAGTCAAAACCTGGCCCGATATTGGCACTGGTTGCAGGTACAATAATCTTCATCTTATTCTCCTAGCACCTTGAAGGTATTCAAGAGGTCGAATTCTGAAACCTTCTTCAATTCAGCTGAGACATTTTCAAGCTGGACTTTATTAATCTTGTGTGTGATGATCACGACACGCGCCTTGTCACCTTCTTTTCCATCTTGAAGGATTTGCTTGAAGGAAATATCTTGGGCATTAAAGATTTCAGCCAACTTCAAGACCTGACCTTTTGAGTCTGGAGCCAAGATTGAGAAGTAGTAGTTTGCTTTGACATCTTCAGGATTTGCCAAGACCAAGTCACGGCTGTATTCGTTGAAGTCTTTGCCAATGGTACCATCATTCAGGCGACGAACGATACGGACAATATCTGCTACAACACTTGTTGCAGTTGGTTTTTGACCAGCACCTGGTCCGTAGTACATAGACTCGCCGATACCGATAGATTCTACAAAAACAGCGTTCATTACGCCATTCACACTGGCAAGTGGATGTGCTATAGGTAGGAAGGTTGGAGTTACTTCTGCAGCAATTCCTGAAGGAGTTTCCTCGATAGAACCAACCAATTTCACTACATAACCAAGGTCTTGGGCTACAGCTACATCTTCTGGTGTGATGTTACGGATTCCCTTGTGGGCTACGTCGTCAAAGGCAACCTTCATACCAAAGGCAAATTGGCTCAAAATCACCATCTTGTAGGCTGCATCAATCCCATCTACATCATTTGTCGGGTCACTTTCTGCAAAACCTAGTCTTTGTGCTTCCACAAGAGCATCATCGTAAGACCAGCCTTCTTCCACCATCTTGGTCATCATAAAGTTGGAAGTTCCGTTGACTACTCCAAGCACGCGCGTGATTTTATCAGAAGCCAAGGAATTTGCTAAAGTACGAAGAATTGGAATCCCACCAGCTACTGCTGCTTCGTAGTAAAGTGCTACCTTATTAGCTTGAGCGATTTCTAACAATTCTGCACCATGGACAGCCAAAAGGTCCTTGTTAGCAGTCACAACGTGTTTGCCAGCCTCCAAGGCACGAGTGATAAAGGTTTTAGCTGGTTCGATACGCCCCATCAATTCCACTACGATCGTAATGTCTTGATCTGACAAAATATCATCCACATTGGTTACAAAGTTAAAGTCATTCCCTGCTGCAAGCAAGCGATTCTTTTCATCTTCATCCTTGACCAACACCTTAGCAACTTCAATCTCTGAATGTGCTGATTGATTGATTTTTTCTCCATTTTCCTTTAGGAGGAAAGGCACACCACTTGCAACGGTACCAAATCCTAGTAAAGCAATTTTAACTGTCATGTTTGTCTCCTCGAAATTTTCTAATATAGCCATTATAACAGAATTTTGTGAAAATTCCTATTATAGTAAATCACTATTTCAGTCTAGAAAAAAACGAATCCGATGATTCGCTCTTCTTAAAATCTAGAAATAGCTTTCCAGAAATGATTATCCAATCTTTTGCAGATTGAGCACTGCATCGTGATTGATCAAGACTTGACCGTACTCCTGCAAGACTGAGCGACTGATGTCACTATCTTCCGCAAACTCGCGCATACGGGCCAAAAGCCAAGCTGGATATGGACTTGGATGATTTTCAATATCCACTAAAATGGTCAAATAATAGCGCTCATTCATCTTGTAGAGTTCAGAAGTTTCCATCTCAAAAGTCACTGTCTTAGCAAAAGACACCAAGTCAGCCAACTTAGCAAAAGAAAGGATATAGTAGATATAAGGTTCTTTCTTGCTCTCAGCTTCTTGTTCAGCCTGTTCCTGCTCTTCTTCCCTGGCTTCTACTTGCTCTAGAGATTGAATGGCTTCGATATCATCCTTTGTTTTGTCTGCGATACTTTTTTCCAAGGTTTTGATAAATTCATCTGGCGACATTTGAGCCAATTCTTCCATGTCTGGCAAATCCGATAAGTCTTCAAAATCTAGATTTTGGTCAATCTTTGATTTGGTTACAAAAACATCAACCTTATCAGGTTTTGGAGTCACACGGAAGCTCAACATACCTGTATCTAAAAAGCTCTCAGGCATCTCTAACTCATCTAAGATAGCGTAAAAGAATTCTTCTGTTTTTTCTTGAGGAACGAGAAAGTCAGCAATCTCCATGCCACGATCCATCAAATCCTCTAAAGACATCGTGATTTTTAAAGTTGTATCACTAATTTGTTTCATTTTCATTGCTAGTAACCTCATACTTTCAGTTCTATCTATTATACTAGATTTTTACGATTTTATCAAAAGAATGAAGCGAGAATGTGATATAATACTAGAGACCATTTTACAATACAAGAAAGAAAGTACAATGAAAAATATAAAAGTTAATGCACTGGCTAGCTTACTAGTCAATGTTCTCAATATCGTTTTTCCACTGATAACCAATCCTTATCTGACACGGATTCTCAGCAAATCCAACTACGGTTATTTCAATACCGCCAATACCTGGGCTAGCTTTGTCATTCCTTTAGCCGCCTTTGGAATATACAACTACGGGATTCGAGCTATCAGTAAGGTTAAGGACGATAAAGATAAGATTAATTATGTCTTCTCCAAGTTATTCTATATATCTGTAATTACTTCTGTCCTTACAACAAGTATCTACTTTTTGTTTATTTACCTAGATAATAGTATTGAAAATTTGAAAGAACTCTACTATATACTTGGTGTCCAGGCTCTCTTCCAATTCCTTTATATCGAGTGGATGAACGAGGCTTATGAAAACTATGCGTTCATCCTTTACAAGACCTTGGTTATTCGTATTGCCATGCTGGTTGCTATCTTTACCTTTGTTAAAACTGCAGATGATATCGTTCCTTATGCCATCGTCATGAGTGCGACAACTATCCTCAACTACCTGCTCAGTTTTCTTTGGATCAAGAGAGAAGTTTCCTTTGTCAAAATTGGTCTCATGGAATTAATCAAAGCATCTAAGCCACTCTTGACCATGTTGCTTCTAGCTAATGCCAATATGCTCTACACCTTACTTGATAGAATGTTTATCACCAAAGGGCCTGATGAAAACTACATTTCTTATTATACCATTGCTTCTAGCATCGTCATGTTGATTGCCAGTGTCCTGAGTGGAGCTATCAACGTCAGTATTCCACGTCTCGGCTACTATCTCGGTAAGAAAGACTACGAATCTTATAAAAATCTTCTAAACCAAGGAGCCGCCCTCTTTTATTTTCTTATCATTCCAACCAGTATTGGGATGATGGTATTAGGAAACTACGCTGCAGTCATCTACTCTTCTGAAAAATACCTTGAAGCTGGTATTGTGACTAGTGTCTTCGCCTTTCGAACTATCATTTGGGCTATTGAGTTGATTCTCGGTAAACAGATCATCTTCATCAACGACCACGAAAATCGTTTAACAGCCTTTTACTTTATTGGTGGCGGAGCTAATATCCTACTCAACAGTCTCTTGTATTTCAATAATATTTTTGCACCAGAGTACTACATTGCTACTACTATTATTGCAGAAACTGTAGTTGTTCTACTGGAAATTTACTTTATCAAGAAGCATCATCTGCTTGACTTAAAAGAAATATTTACTACTTTAACACGCTATACTATTGTATCGCTCGGATTCATTCCAATTTATTTCACTTTTAAATTTCTTTTCCAAATCAACTCTTATACAGTCAACCTCAATATGATACTCATGGTACTCTTGACTGTTGCGACTTGCGGTATCTATTATCTCTTGACGCTATTTCTTACCAAAGATAAAACACTCCACTATGCACTCAATCTTGCACTTGCTAAGATTAAAAGAAATTAAAAGAATCCCCTGCTAATAGACTATTCTACTAGCAGGGGATTTTCTCATTATTCCTTTTCTTTCTTGTCGGAACTACTTGACTCTATAATTGAGTCCTCTTTTTGTTTTTCTGAATTAGAAGAGTTAATTTCTTTATGATTTTCTTGCTTTTCTGCCTTATTAATCTTGTCTGATTTATCAGTTAGAGTAGATGTTTCCTGTTTGTTTGTAGAATGATTTTGCTGCTTATCAACAGTAACTACTTGTCTCCATACACCTTCTTCATTAACTTTATAACCATCAGGTGTGGTAGAATTTTTCAATAAGGAACCATCTGCTTGGAAATAGTACCAATGACCATCAACCTGTTTCCAGCCAGTTTGCATCGCTCCTGTTGAATCAAAGTAATATTGATCACCATTGACTTTTTGAAGGCCAACCAACATAATACCATCTTCAGGATTTAGATAATACCAGACGCCTTTGTCTTTTATCCAACCAGTTTTCATGGCTCCATTTGATTCAAAGTAACGGTAATGATTATCAAACCATTTCCAGCCAGTCTGCATGGCACCAGATGCACTAAAGTAATATTGCTTACCATCTACTTGATTGAGTCCAACCAACATAGCGCCTTCCTTAGATTCAAGATAATACCACATATCATGATCTTTTACCCAACCAGTTTGAAGTGCACCAGATGCAGCGTAATAATGCCAGACATCATTTGACCACTGCCAGCCAACTTGCATGTTACCTGAGGATTTAAAGAAATAGGTTTTTCCATCAATCGCTTTAGATCCTACGGCCATGATACCTGTTTCTGGATCCAAATAATACCATGATTCTTTATCTTTCAACCAACCAGTTTTCATAGCACCTGAGTTCGTATAGAAGTACCAGCTATTGTCTTGCCACTTCCAGCCAGTCTGCATGGCACCACTAGCATTCAAATAGTAACGAATACCCTTTATATCTTGTCTGCCAGTTAACATGATGCCATCTTTATCCAGATAATACCATGTTTCCTGATCCTTGACCCAGCCAGTTTTCATAGCTCCAGAACTTGCAAAATAGTTCCAGTGACCATCAACAAAGGCCCAGCCAGTTTGCATGACACCTTCTTGATTAAAGTAGTATGTGCTTCCATTGATATTCTTTTTACCGACAGTCTTTAGACCATCCTCATCATAGAAATACCAAGCTGAATCAATCTTTTGCCAAGTTGAAGGCTTACCTGAAATTTGTAGTACGCCACTTTCGCTAAAGAACATCTTCTTACCATTAAAAACTTGGTGTCCTGTCAGCATCTTACCATCTGCCGCAAAAAGGTATTTTTTCCCTCCAATTTCAGAGAGCTCGCTAAATCGTCTAGCACCATTCGACTGGATATAATACCAAGAGTTATCTAGCTTGAACCATCCACCAGTTTGCATTTTACCATTTTTGTTCAGATAGTAATCATTCCCCTTGGCATTTTCTCCCCAGTCGTCATTAAGGTGAAGCCAGCGGCCTGCTTGCATTTGTCCTTTTCCATTAAAGAAGTAAGTGGCTCCGCCAATCTCTTTCCAGCCGATAGCCATTTCCCCGTCAGACAAACGATATTTCCAATAGCCATCTTCTTGATACCATTTTTCGTCAACTAGAGGGATATCAGGGAAATCATTTGAAACATTAGCAAATCCTTTATCGCTAATATCAAAAACAGTAGCGTCTTGAGTTTGGCTAGCAGCACGAAGAACCTGAATATTTTTCTTCTGAAGGTATTCTCTAGTTGAAGCAACATTAATATCTCCACCAGTTGTCTGAATAATCATTTTTGGTGATAAGTTTTCAAGGAAATTAATCGTATTTGAAATTGTCGCATCATAATGGTGGTTCCATTTCATCATATCAACCTTGCCGATAACTGGACCTAACTTATCTTCTGCTCCTTCGGCATTATCCAAATCTCCACCAAGATAGATTCTCTTTCCTGCCACAGTCACTACTGAAACAATGGAGTTGGAGTTATCATCTCGAACTTTTTTCAGATTCCCGTCAGTATCATATTCATTCTTGTAGTTGTAGAGCTGGATATCCATATCACCTAATTTTATATGGCTATCCTCATCTGAAATATTCTGGATAAGCGTAACTCCTCGTTTTTGAGCTGCTCTCAAAGCATTATCATAATTGAAAAGATTATCCCATAGACCCCACTTTGCTGTGATTCGATCATCTGAATATTTTTTCAAATAAAACTTACCAACCTGATAACGATTGAGTATTTCGTCTGCTCCACCAATATGATCACTATGAACATGAGTTCCTATGATAAAATCTAATTTTTTAACACCTATTTCATCTAGGTGGCGAATCAATCTATCCTCTAATACTTGATAATTTCTCATAGAAATTCCCCAACGACTTGGATAGCGTGGGTCACTCCCATCAGGAAAATCATAGTCTTCTCCCATATCAATCAAAGCATAGTGACCATTGCTTTCCAGAAGGATGGCGTCACTCCCAGATTTTGCTTTAGTATTTATGAAATGGATACGATTGCCCGAACCTGCAGAGATAGTATTTGCATCTACTCCTTGCGATAACTGAATCAGCGCTAGAAAGAATACAAGAAAACTATACCCAACTAATTTTATTAACTGTTTATTTTTCATCTTGAAAACCCCTTTATTTTAAAAGATAAGAAACTTATACTAATCAATCCAATAATTTTTATCTCCTCCTGGCACTTGTTGCTCAATGGGTGGCGGACTCATATAGTTTTCTCCAAATTCGTAGACAAGTAATTCATGGTATTTTCTAGGAACCTTGACCACAATGTTTTCATACGGCATATCAATCAAATCATAGAGCCATTCTTTTTTTATACCATCTGGATAATAGGAATCATAGATAGTACAAGTGAGATCTGTTGCTTGATCCACACTATACTTCAAAGCAAGACTCTCTAATTTTTGGTTCCATATCTGTGGGGAAGTTAAACGAAAAATAGCTGACCCCATATAACGAGGGAGATTTTTAAGTCCACCATTCTCAGACTTAATCCCTTTAAAATTCAAAGAAGAAAGACGAATGAAATATTTGTAGAGCTTCATTTTCTTCTGGTCACTTTCTTGCGTTACGACACCATCATATGGAAAGATGTCAACGCAGGTTCCCAATACGACCGTTTTATCTATAAGATTAGCATCTCGACGTGTCCTCACATCATAGACTCGCATATAACTGTAAGGATACCCCTTTGTTTCTCTGAATGAAATTAATTTGTAGTAGGGATGATTTTCATTTTTTAAAACCTTATACAGTTTTTCAAACTCATCACGCGCTAAGGAAATATCTGTATCATCATCCCAAGGTATAAATCCTTTATGGCGTACAGCTCCTAGTAAGGTTCCAAAATCAATAAAATATTTGATATGATGTTGTTCACAAAGATCATGAAGATACTTTAAAATATCTAATTCTACTTGTTTGATTTCTTCAAGAGTTAAAGTTCTTTCAGACATAGGTTTTATTCTCCTAAATTTGACTATATTTTTAAACGTTTCTTAATCCCAATCCAGTTATTTAGACTTTTTAACAATCTTCCACAATTTAAAATCATGATGAGATACTCTTTGTTCAACTGGCGGCAATTGCATATAATCTCCGTAGTCTGAGGTCAGAATTTCATGATAATTTTTTGGAATCATAAATTCCTTACCTTCAAATGTTCCAGTAGTAACTTGTTCTAGCCATTCGCGTCTCCACACTGGTTTGTTCATATCCTTGTAGATAAGGTAATCCACTTCCTCATAATCCGACACTTTACGTGATTTAGCAAGTTCTTCAATTTGTGCAACGTATTTATTTGTATTTGTGAAATAAAAAATAATAACTGAAATATAGCGTATCAGTGAATTCAGAACACTTTTCGTATTGGTGATACCTTTAAATGTATAGCAACTCAATTGACGTTTCTTTATCAGCTTTGTCATCTTGTTCTTGAAATTTGCATCATTCTCGTAGCCATCTACAGGGAAAATATCTACATAAATCCCCATATTTGAATCAATACGAACATCTTCTTCTAGCAAGTAGGTATGGTTATCCTGCACTTTCATGAAGGGATAGACATAGTTGAGATTATTTTTATAAGACATCACTTCGTAACGTTCATCAGGGTTAGCAATAAGATAGTCTTGCAACTTTTCATAATCTTCTCGTAACATACAGATATCCATGTCATCATCCCAAGGAATAAAACCTTTATGACGAACCGCACCGATAAGACTGCCATAAGCTAGGAAATATTTGACACCAATTTTCTGGCAAGTTTCATGAATGTATTCCATGATTCCTAGTTCCATCTGTTGGATCTCTCTAATATCAGTTACTTCCTGATAACGAATACCTTCATCACGTTTGCAAACAACTAATCCATAACCAATAATCAACCAAAAGATAATATTAATAAAGTTAGTTGAGTACATAATCTGACTTTCAAATAATTGACCGAACAAGATGCCAAAGAAAAGAATCATAATCAACTTTTCAGAGTTCTTTTTAGAAACAATCAAATAAGTCAAAAAGCGCTTAATTATATATCCTAGTAGAAGTAGAAAGGATACTAAACCTAAAATTCCAGAACTAACAAATATCGTTACCAAAATGTTATGGAAATTTCCACCAATAAGAGAATTTTGAATCTCAAATTTACTGAAATATTTTGTGTAATAATCTGGAACATTTCTTACACCATAACCAAAAATTGGTTTCTCACTTCCCATTTTTATAGCATTTTTCCAAATATAAGTTCTGCCACTAGGTGTTGTTTCTATTAGATGAAGTTCACCTGTTTTTTTTATAACTGAAGAATCCGTTTCTGCATAAGATTGTCCTTTATTTAAGTCTAATACAGTCGCTTTCCCCGAGGATATGTAAATAGAGGTTACATAACTCAATCCGATGTTAGCAGCAGAAACAAGTAAAGCAGAAATAATAAAGATTAGAAATCGCTTAGCTAACTTGCCCCCGTTAATAAAGAAACTATAAAACCCAATCATTAACACTAAAGATAATAAAGCTCCTCTACTTTGCATGGTTGCGAAGTAAACTAATTGAATTACATTATTCAGTTTAAGATAGACAGAATATTTACTTCCTTTATGAATCAAATACATAGCCAAAATAATGCTAATGTATGAAAATATCGCACTAGCATTTGGATTAACAATCCCCCACAGACGTCCATTCATAACACCATAGTAATAAGATTGTTCGCCAATCTTAAATAGGATAAGGACTCTACTTACCAATAAACCAAACGCAAAAATTGCTGAAGAAAAAGATACAATTTGAACCGTATAGGCAATCCAGTCAAATAATTTTTTAAGTTGCCCTGATTCTAACATGGTAAATAATAAAATATAGGTCACCATAAAGAGGATCTCTATCACATTTCCAATCAAATGTCCAGAGCGATTAAAAATAGCTGATAACAGATGACTTCCAGCCAATAGACCAAATAAGGACAGAAATTTGCGATCTACTGTGATTTCTTTCCACTTAAACAATAAGGTACAGCAAATATAAAGTACTACAATCGCTGATAATCCCTTGTAGAGGGGATTTGCTATCTTATAAACCAGTGAACTCATACTTAAAATCGAAATAAAAACAAATAGATACGCAATCCATAGTTTTGATTTTTCAAAGTATTCATCCAATTTTGAAAAATTCATTTTCAACTCCTTCTCATGATATTAGTTTTTTAATCCAACAATTTTCTTATATAGCCATGGAGAAATGACAAGTGAGAGGATCGCTACCTTGCGAAAAGTAGTGAAATAAGCATCCTTCCATATTTCACGTCGATGCTGAACAATCCAAGTCCTCAGCTCGGCTTTCTCCTTTTGATACTCTCCACGTGAAGTAAAGATAATTTTATCGTAAACTGTGATGTACGACCAACATTCTCTATTTTTTAATTCGTGTTTTAAATTAGGAAAAATTTGTGAAACTTGAGCGATTATTTGCTTATAAACTTCTATCGTATCAAATACATACCGATTAACAGATGTTGTCGCACTTCCCTCACGATGATCATAATAATAAATCGGTTTGTCAATAAATACGCTACTACATCTTGTCTTTAGTAACAATTCAGTTAAAAATAGGGCATCTTCAGCCAGGTGATAATTTGTATTAAACTTTTCATCCGCAAGCAGGTCTCTCTTAAACAGTTTTGCGACTGGAAAAAATGACGTTCTGGTAGTCATCAGTAGTTCCTTCATGGTTTCTTCTGTCGACCAGAGTTCTGTTTTTCCAGAATGTGGAGGAAGGTCTGTTACAATGCCATTGTTGATATGGTGTAGAGGAGCAATCACAAAACCTACATGTTCTCCCTCAACTGCACTAGCTAAAGTAGCTAGATAATCATTGGTGACGAAATCATCGCTATCAATAAAAGTTATCCAAGCACCTGTCGCTAGCTGAATTCCAAGATTTCTTGCATTAGAAACACCAGCATTTTCGATATGGTAAACCTTGATATTCTCATACTGATTTGCTAAATCATCACAGATCTTTCCACTAGAATCAGTAGACCCATCATTTATTAGGATTAGTTCAAAATTGGTATAAGTCTGATGAAGAATTGACTCCACACATCGTTCCAAATAGGCTTCTACATTGTAGACTGGAACGATAACGCTTATTTTTTCTCCCATCATGCTCCATATTCTCCCTTGTACTCTCTATAACTCTTATCCATATCAGCGATAACAGCATCATGATGTGGTAGCTGCTTATCTGCTGGTGGAGGTGTCATATAATCACCAAAAGCAGTGCTGAGATAGGCATCATAGCCAACTGGAACAGGCATCTCTGTCTCTTCAAATGGCAAGAAGAGATTATCTTCAAAGGATGCGATTGGGTACTTGTTTCTCATGTAGCCAGGACCGGAGCATAACTCCGTGATTCCATCGCTCTCAGCCAGACTGTACTTGGTCATTTCTTTTTCAGCTTTTTTCCAAATACGATAACGGAGAGATTTTGGAGTCAAACCGAGTAAAATACGGCTTCCCCACTTCATAAGTGCGCCATGCTTTTCTGGAATAGTTTGGGCACAAAACAGAGAATAAATCAAGGCCCAACGAACCTGTTTTTTCCGCTCAGCTGGATTTTTAGGATAATAATCCAAAGGCAAAACATCCAAAGCCAAACCATGTGGCAAATCCAAATCTTGCTGGTAAGGTTTAATGCAGGTAGTTTCCTTGTCACGAATAGTAATAAAAAGATTGCGGTCGACAAAATCCTTGTTACTCTTTGACAAGAAATAACGCTCATCTGCATAACGAGGCCATAATTCTGCCAATTTTTCATAATCCTTACGGGGCATAAAAAAATCTAGATCATCATCCCAAGGAATGAAACCCTTGTTTCGAAGGGCACCAATAGCACCTCCACCACAAAGATAACAAAGCAAATCATGTTCTTTACAAAATGCGACGAAATATTCAGCCATTTCCAGACTACGAGCCTGAATCGCTTTCAAATCACTCATGTCTCTCCTCTTCTGTTCAATAACGAGTTATATCGTTTTATTATACCATAAAAAAGCCTTAAAAATCCATCAGACACTAAGAAAAATCAAAGTTCAAACCACTATTTTACTGGTGATTCAAACCTTGATTTTTCCTGTATTAATCTCCTATCTAATTCCAATTGTAGAATATTCATCTCTACACAATCGTATCATAATCTTTTTCTTTCGTCTTCAAAGTCTCAACAACCTTTGTCGAATAAGCTCCTTTCATCGTTGTATCAATTTGACTAGAAATCATTCCCAATGCTGTCTTTGTTGCTAGCGCTTCTGTTTTAATTTTGAAATCACCATCTGACATCAAATTGTTACGCTCATTCAATTTGAGTGGTGCATAAATATGGCTGATTAGTAAACGTTCTAGTCCCTTCTCAATCTCAGTCATATTATTGTTCACACCTGAGAAGAAGTCATTAATCATTTCTTCAAACACGGGCTATCCCTTCCTTTTTTCTTGTTCGAGTTTCATCTTTTGACGATGTAATGTATCTATATCATCTTCCAATTTTCGTCGTTCTCGTCTATACTCAATCTCTTCTTTTTCAATACTTTGTTCCAAAGCGCGCTGATTTCTTATAAATCCTATAGATACTGCTTGGCTAAAGTCCGAAGCTATTCTGTTTAATCGTGCTCTTTCCTCAGTAGTATCCACGTCCACTTGTCCTAGGTAATGCTGCATCATCTGATACTTTCTTTCCATCATATGCAACAATTGGTTCCGTTTTTGCTGAAGGTTTTCAAATTGTTCTTCTCTTTGTTGGCGAATAGAACGATTGCGTTCATCTAATAAATCTAAATGGTTTTGCTTTGTTCTTAATTCCTGCCAGATTACTTGATTTTCATCCATTCTTTAAAATTCCCTGCTAACTCTTTATCATCTTCCAATTTTTTTTGGACACCATCTGCTATTTGCTTTTCTAAACTTTGAAAATCTTCGGCTAGTTTTTCTGATTTTTTGATTTTTGGATAGAAATAATGATCAAGATCATCTACGATTGTCGTACGAGATACTCCTCCATCAGAATAGGCTGTCGCCACCTCTGTAGGTGATAAAATAAAACCAAAGGGAACGTGATAAGTGCTCGCTACTATTTTCTCTGCTTCTTGGTGAGCTTTATGAACTATGGAGCAAATCTCTTCATGACCAGCATTTGCGACTTCATGCAATCCCGATGAAATCGTTAAGGCCTGTTCGGAGTCTAAAAAGAGTTTCTCACCACTCGTATAACCGCCTGAAGCCAATGTCTCTTTTGCCTTTACATAGTTATACAAGCCACTAGAAACCTTATCCAAAAAAGATGAATACCGTTTTTCAAAAGATGAGGTATCTTTTTTGATTCTGAGGCTACCATCTTCATTAAAAACATAACCGCCCCACATGTGTTGTGCTACGACGGGATCCCAGTTAAAGTTCGAATCCACATGATGAACTATTCCAACAGCATTTTTACTGTTCAGTTCTGCTTTGTATCCTGGAGCATCCTTGGGATATCCAATCGGAACTGCATCTCGTTGATCAATATAATTATGAATCCGGTATTTCATCGCATCTACTCGTTGCCGCTGTTCTTTCGTCAAGACCGGATAGATATTCGGTCCTTGGTAAATATAAGCTCCTGAAATACGAGAAATGTCCCTAACATTAGCTAGGGCGTATTGGGCATCCATGGAGCCAAGAGAGTGAGCATAAACTGAGATTTTAGAGTTCGGATACTTTTCTAGTACGTTATTCAGTGTTGTAGCCGCTGATTCTAACTGAGGTGTTACTTCTTTCTTATTGGTTATGATATTTTTTGCCATAGGAATATCATTGACTTTCCAATCCACTTCCCAGCCATCTTTGCCTGGCTCCTTAGAACCCTCGTAGAGAACGGATATTTCAGATTTGTCTGGACTCTCAACTACTAAAGCCTTCAATCCTGTCTCGTCTTCTATCACCTGACGGACTGTACCGATGGGTTTAGCGTTATCATTATCACCAATTTCAACAGGCTTATCAACTGCAAGCTCTTTATCATACTCTTTTTTTGCTATTTGAAATCTCTCATAGTCAGTATATGTATCAGTCATTTTTATCTCTCTCTTCTACTTTTTTCATTATGGTAGGATCATTTACTCCACCTTCACTAGTAAGCTTCTTCGTATTAAAGTTTTTATTTAGAGTGAAACTAAAAATATAATCCTTATTGTCATTGACATATATTGAAACCATAATACCTCCCATTGGATTGGAAGCAATAGATTCATAATTAATCGCATAAGTTTTAATAACTCCGTCTGGTTCAAATGCTTTAGGATCTATTCGTTTTAATCTATTTCTAAAAATTTGCTTCGCTTCCTCACTCTCTACAATTCTCACCATCTCGTCTTGTTCTACTTTTTTCATCACCTTGTATCCTCCTACGCTTAATCCAACGATAACTAATAAACTTGCTAATATAATTCCTACAATTTTTAATGGCTTCATGACGTCTCCTTTATGTTATTTTACAAATATATCATGCACTGATTTACTTATAGTATACCATAAAGATTTGTCTAAACTCTCAACTACGTAAACCTTTATTCCTGTCTCGTTTTCAATCACCTGACGGACTGTACCGATATCTTCTATCTCTCCTTTATCGTTTTTAATAGTCAGAGGATCACTGGGTTCATAGACTGAATACTCCTCATTTGCTATACTTTGTCGCTCATGATCACTGTAGTCTCTACTCATTGTTTCTCCTTTATCAGATTGTGCAATTTCCCCGAGTATCCCCCACTGGAAAAATTCACCTTATTTTTTTGCGAGTTTTTCTCTAGGGTATACCTTACATATAGTTCATTATCTTCATTTACATAAACAGAAAAATTTATTCCCCCCATAGGGTTATGTTGAATAGATTCTGTATCTATTTCATAAGACTGGATTACTCCTTTATTTGTAAAAGCTTTCCCATCTATATAATTTAAATAATCCTCTATTATTTCTTTGACTTCTTCACTCTTTACAATCCTAACCATCTCATCGTGTTCTACTTGTTTCATTACTTTATATCCTCCTATGCTTAACCCAGCGATAACTAATAAACTAGCTAAAACGATTCCTACAATTTTTAATAACCTCATGACATCTCCTTTATGTTATTTTACAAATATATCAAGTACTGATTTACTTATAGTATACCGTAAAGAGCGGTCTAAACTCTCAACTACGTAAACCTTTATTCCTGTCTCGTTTTCTATCACCTGACGGACTGTACCGATATCTTCTATCTCTCCTTTATCATTTATGATTTTCAAGGGATCTGTTTCAGAATACTTTGTATACTCTTTATTAGCAATTTTTTGACGTTCATGATCACTATACTGTCTATTCACTTTTCTCCTCCGTTATCATTTTTTCAAATTTAGCAGAGTTTCCTCCGCCATCATTAACTAACTTTCCACTTTTTTTATCTTTATTAATAGTGAAAAATACATATAATTCTTCGTCATTATTTATATAAATTTTAAATTTGATCCCTCCCATTGGACTATGAAAAATGGAATTAATATCTATATCATAATTCTGGATAATATTTCCTTCTTCAAGTGCCCCTTTATGCCTCAGCTTTAGGTTATCTTCTATGATCTTTTTGACTTCCTCACCCTTGACAACCCTAACCATCTCGTCTTGTTCTACTTTTTTCATCACCTTGTATCCTCCTATACTTAATCCAACAATAACTAATAAACTAGCTAAAACGATTCCTATAATTTTTAATGACTTCATGACATCTCCTTTATGTTATTTTACAAATATATCAAGTACTGATTTACTTATAGTATACCGTAAAGAGCGGTCTAAACTCTCAACTACATAAACCTTCAACCCCGTCTCGTTTTCAATCACCTGACGGACTGTGCTGATGGAACTTTTTCGAGTTTCTATATAAATATCATTATCAACTTGTAATGTATTATCATATTCTTTTTCAGTAATTAAATTTCGTTCATATTCGCTATACATAGAATCCATCAGTTTGAGTCTCCCTTTAATTTTTCCAGAGGTGGATTACTCCCACCGCCATTTCTTAATTTGCCATCACTATCTTTATGTAAGAAAACACTAACTTTATAACTTGAAGAATCATTTATATACAAATAAACAATTATTCCTCCCATTGGATTATGATCAAAAGAATCAACTTTATATGATTTAATAATTCCTTTTTCTGTTAGAGCATTCGGATCTATTTGTTTTAAGCGCACTTTAAAAATCTCTTCTGCTTCCTCACTCTCTACAATTCTCGCCATCTCATCGTGTTCTACTTTTTGCATTACTTTATATCCTCCTATGCTTAATCCAACAATAACCAAAAAACTAGCTAAAATGATTCCTACAATTTTTAATAACCTCATGACATCTCCTTTATGTTATTTTACAAATATATCATGTTGGGATATGTTTCAGAATAACTTGTATACTCTTCATTGGCAATTTTTTGACGTTCATGATCACTATACTGTCTACTCACTTTTCCCCTCCGTTATCATTTTCTCAAATTTAGCAGAGTTTCCTCCGCCATCATTAACTAACTTTCCGCTACTTCTATCTTTATTAATAGTGAAAAATACATATAATTCTTCGTCATTATTTATATAAATTTTAAATTTGATCCCTCCCATTGGACTATGAAAAATGGAATTAATATCTATATCATAATTCTGGATAATATTTCCTTCTTCAAGTGCCCCTTTATGCCTCAGCTTTAGGTTATCTTCTATGATCTTTTTGACTTCCTCACTTTTAACAATTCTCGCCATCTCGTCTTGTTCTACTTTTTTCATCACCTTGTATCCTCCTATGCTTAATCCAACAATAACCAACAAACTAGCTAATACAATTCCTATAATTTTTAATGACTTCATGACATCTCCTTTATGTTATTTTACAAATATATCAAGTACTGATTTACTTATAGTATACCATAAAGATTTGTCTGGACTCTCAACTACATAAACCTTCAATCCTGTCTCGTTTTCGATCACCTGACGGACTGTGCCGATATCTTCTATCTCTCCTTTATCGTTTTTGATTTTCACGGGATCTGTTTCAGAATAACTTGTATACTCTTCATTAGCAATTTCTTGACCAGAGAAAATCTCTTGTAAATAGGAAAATAAAAGAGTAGATACAAGCATTTTAGGGTGATAAGATGGCTGACCAAAGGCATGATAGAAGGCGTCGAAGTGACAATCTTCCAAGGTATTCACCACTTTTTCAATAGTAAAGACAAGATGATCTTGTGGTAAGAAAGAACTGATTTCTAGTGGTATAGTTGTTTGATTTGTGTTATAGTGAATAGGCATGGGATAGACTTTCTAAATGGTTTATTAAGCAATTCTATTTTACAAAGACTATCGCAACCATGTAAAAAAGCAACGGCAAATCTGAACTGCACCCCAAAAGTTAGACAGAAAAAATCTAACTTTTGGGGTGTTTTATTATGAAATTGAGTTATGAAGATAAAGTTCAGATCTATGAACTTAGAAAACAAGGATATAGCTTAGAGAAGCTTTCAAATAAATTTGAGATAAACAATTCTAATCTTAGGTACATGATTAAATTGATTGATCGTTACGGAATAGAGTTC